>JBCDKE010000129.1:0-1905 GCA_038747015.1 Pseudomonadota bacterium | reverse complement strand
TGCGCCTCAGCTTGGGTGTGGGTTGGATGGTGCTCATCGCCGCCGAAATGCTCGCCCAGAACCCCGGCCTTGGCAAATTCGTCTGGGATGAATTCCAGAACGGCTCCAGCCAGTCGCTCGCCCGGATCATGGTCGCGGTCTTCACCATCGGCATCATCGGCTTCCTGCTCGATCGTCTGATGTACGCGATCCAGTCCCTCTTCACCTTCACGAACAACCGGTGATCTCAGATGGCTATTCTGGAACTCAACACTGTGTCGAAGAGCTTCGGTGACGGGGCAACCCGCACCGATGTGCTCAAAAACATCGACCTGAAAGTAGAGGAAGGCGAGTTTCTCGTCCTCCTCGGCTTCTCCGGCACCGGCAAGACCACCCTGATCAACCTTCTGGCGGGCCTTGATACACCCTCCAAGGGCACGGCCACCTTCAAGGGGGCGGAAATCACCGGCCCCGGACCGGAACGCGGCGTGATCTTTCAATCCTATTCGCTGATGCCGTGGCTCACGGTGAACGGCAATGTGGGCCTCGCGGTCGACACGGTCTACCCCAAGCTCAGCAAAGCAGAGCGCGCCGAAAAAGTGGCCCATTATGTCGGCATGGTCGGCCTCAGCCACGCCACGACACGCCGCCCGGCGGAACTCTCTGGCGGCATGCGGCAGCGGGTGAATGTGGCCCGCGCCCTGGCCATGAACCCCGAAGTGCTGCTCTTGGATGAGCCGCTTTCCGCGCTCGACGCCCTCACCCGCGCCAATCTGGCCGATGAGATCGAGGCCATCTGGGAAGGTGACAAGAAAACCTGCGTTCTGATCACCAACGATGTGGACGAGGCGATTGTCCTCGCCGATCGCATCATCGCGCTGACGCCCGAGGGCACCTTGGGTGAGGAGTTCAAAGTCTCCATCCCCCGCCCGCGCGAACGCTCGGAAATGAACCATCACGACGGGTTCAAGGCCCTGCGCGGCAGGATCACCACCTACCTGATGGATGTCGGCATCGAAGCCAAGGTCAAAGGCACCAAGGTTCTGCCCAATGTGACGCCCATCCACGGCGTTCCCACAGCTGTCGCGAAAGCCCAGGAAGGCCTCGTCGCGGACCGCTTCCTCGACTTCTCAGCGCTGCATAAAGTTTACCCCACGCCCAAAGGCCCGCTGACCGTCGTCGAAGACTTCGATCTCAAGATCAACAAGGGCGAATTCATCTCCCTCATCGGCCACTCAGGCTGCGGTAAATCCACGGTTCTCACCATGGCCGCTGGCCTCAACGAGATCTCCAAAGGCGCGATCAAGCTCGACGGCCGCCATGTGGAAGGCGCCGATCCCGAACGCGCCGTCGTGTTCCAGGCCCCAAGCCTCTTCCCCTGGCTCACCGCCAAGCAAAACGTCGCTGTGGGCGCCGACAAGGTTTATCCCACAGCCAGCCGGGCCGAGCGTCAGGACGTGGTGGAGTACTACCTCGAACGCGTCGGTCTCGCCGATGCGATGGACAAACCCGCCTCATCGCTCTCCAACGGCATGCAGCAACGCGTCGGCATCGCCCGCGCCTTTGCACTCTCGCCCAAACTCCTGCTGCTTGATGAACCCTTCGGCATGCTCGACAGCCTCACCCGCTGGGAGCTGCAAGAGGTGCTGATGGAGGTCTGGTCGCGCACCAAAGTGACCGCGATCTGCGTCACCCATGACGTCGACGAGGCGATCCTGCTGGCCGACCGCGTGGTGATGATGACCAACGGCCCCCGCGCCACAATCGGCCAGATCACCGATGTGGATCTGCCCCGCCCCCGCACGCGCAAGGCGCTCTTAGAGCATCCCGATTACTACAAGTACCGCCAGGAGGTGCTCGACTTCCTCGAGGAATACGAGCACGGCGCCAAGCCCAAAAAACCCGCCCCCACTTCAACCCCGGGCC
>JBCDKE010000128.1:0-2140 GCA_038747015.1 Pseudomonadota bacterium | reverse complement strand
CGATGGCGTCAGCGAATGGAAGATTTTCCGCTATGTCGCGATGCCCATGGCCAAGCCGATGATCGCCGCCCTCGGGATCATCCTCTTCCTGGCGAGTTGGAACAACTACCTCTGGCCTCTCCTTATCAACACAGAGCAGCACATGACGACGGCCCCGGTGGCCATTGGCAGCCTGATCGGGGCCACGAGCATCAGCTGGGGGGCGATCATGGCGGGCTCGGCGATCCTCACCCTGCCGATGTTGGCGATGTTCATATTCCTGCAGCGTTTCTTCATCTCCGGCATCACGGCGGGGGCGGTGAAGTAGATGCTGATGTCGCCCGATAATGCCCAGCGCCTGACGCTCTTCAGCCATGGGTGGGAGTTCCGCGAACAGGGCGGGGAGTGGGTGCCGGTAACGCTCCCCCAAAACGCCGTGGATTTGCCCTATGACTACGTCGATGAACGGGCGTTTCAGCGCGACTTTGAGTACAGAAAAGTCTTCGACCACATCCCGGGCCCCGACGTGGCCACATCGCTTGTCTTCGAAGGGTCGATGGCGGATACGAAAGTCGTGCTCAACGGGGCGTCTATCGGCGCGCACCGGGACGGGTACACACCCTTTGAGGTGTCGCTGACGGCCCATTTGAGACCTGGCCAGAACGAGTTGACCGTGAAGTTGAGCGGGGTGGAAAATCCGGGCATTCCCCCCTTCGGCGGTAGGATCGATTACCTGACCTATGCCGGCATTTACCGGGATGTTTGGCTCAAACGTGTTCCTCATCTCTCGATAGAAAAGGTCAAGGTCGAGACCCATGACACCCTGGGACAGGACCCGACCGTGACTGCAGCGGTTTGGCTGCGCGGCGAAGGAAGCGGCAACCTCACCGCGCGCCTGCTCGACCCTGACGGCAATGAGATCGCTCAAGAGACGGCGACGACAGAGATCCCTAAGCTCACACTCAACACCTTCGGGCCCGCGCAGCTTTGGACCCTCGAAAAGCCTGCGCTCTATAGCCTTGAGCTAACACTCACGAGCGACGCGGGGCGGGACACTGTCACCGAGACCTTCGGCTTTCGAACCGCCGAATTCACCGCGCGCGGTTTTTTTCTGAACGGCGAGCGCGTGAAACTGCGCGGGCTGAATCGCCATCAGTCCTTTCCCTATATCGGCTACGCCCTGGGGCCCGCCGCGCAGGAGCAGGATGCCAAGACCCTGAAACAGGATCTCGGCCTCAATCTGGTGCGCACCTCCCACTATCCGCAGTCGAAGGCATTCCTGAACGCCTGCGACCGCCTCGGGCTCTTGGTCTTCGAAGAAATCCCCGGCTGGCAGCACATCGGCGACGCAGACTGGAAGGAGGCGAGCCTTGAGAACCTGCGTGCCATGGTGGAGCGCGACTGGAACCATCCGAGCATCATTCTCTGGGGCACGCGGATCAATGAGTCCGCCGACAATGACGCCTTTTATGAGCGCACAAACACCCTCTGCCGCGCCTTGGACAGCACTCGACAAACCGGGGGCGTGAGATGCATTTCCGAGAGTACAATGCTCGAAGACGTCTACACCATGAACGATTTCATACTCGGTGCTGAGGCTTTGCCCGGTGCAAACCATCCTAGGATGCCGATCCGCAATCAGCGCGCTGTCACGGGGCTGAAGCAAGACGTTCCCTACCTCATCACGGAATATGGCGGCCACATGTATCCCACCCAGGCCGATGAGGGCGAAGAACGGCAGATCGCCCATGTCAAAACGCATCTGGAGGTGCTCAACGCCACCTACGGGGATGACAGCATCTCTGGCTGCATCGGCTGGTGCTTTGCTGATTACAACACGCACAAGGATTTCGGAGCCGGTGATGGCATTTGCCACCACGGGGTGCTCGACATGTTCAGAGCGCCTAAGCTTGCCGCTGCCGTTTATGCGAGCCAAATGGATGCCACGAACAAGGCGGTGCTGGAGCCGGTGACCCACTGGGCCTTGGGCGGGCGCAGCATCGGGGGCTGTCTGCCGCTGATGATCCTCACCAACCTGGATGGCATCGACGTGCGTTTTGGTGATTTGGTTGCAAGCGGCCTTAAACCATCTGTCGAGACGTATCCTCACCTCCCGCACCCGCCGATAATCGTCGACTACGCCGATTTCGGCCTTGGGCGG
>JBCDKE010000127.1:0-2490 GCA_038747015.1 Pseudomonadota bacterium | reverse complement strand
GCCCTGTCGTAGGCGACGCGAGCGGCTTCCAGGGTCGCCCAGGCGGCAACATAGTCGGGCGCGCTGTGGGTTTTGCCAAGACGAAAACGCTGCAAAATCTCTGCATACATGGCATCCGGGTTTGCTTCGATGACGTCGCGCCAAAGCCCGTAAGCTTCGGACGTATAAAGCACGGAGGAGAGCCCAACCGCTTCGGTCAATTCGGGCACTTCGATATGACTGATTTTCGCCCCCACGGCGGAAAGCTTCACGACGGCGTCCTGAAACGCTGCCAACGGTTCTTCGCGCACATCATCCATCGCAACGGTCTTGAGGATCGCAAACCGTTTGCCTTTTAGCTCAGCGCCAGAGAGGTCTGCAGGCGTTCCGCCTTCCAGAGCAGCTAGCAGTTCGGCGGCATCTTCAACTGACCGGCAGAGCGGCCCGACCGTGTCAAAGCGAAGTGCGAGTGGCACCACGCCTTCCAGACTTAACCGCCCGGAGGTGGTCTTGAGCCCGACCAGATCATTCCATGCCGAAGGGATACGCACGGACCCGCCGGTATCCGATCCGATGCCGGCCGGCGCAAGACCGAAGGCCACCGACGCCGCTGCGCCTGAAGACGATCCACCCGAAACCGCTCGCATGTCGTTGACGCAGGGCGGTGTAGCCGTGCTCGGGTTATGGCCGAGGCCCGAAAAAGCAATCTCGCTCATATGTGTTTTGCCCAAACAAACGAGACCTGCTGCCGTGGCATTTCTTAGAACCAGAGCGTCCCGATCCGGAATACGGCCATTGAGCAGCTTTGAGCCTGCCTCAGTTTCTACGCCAGCGGTATCAAAGAGATCCTTCCAACTGATCGGCACCCCATCCAGCAACGAGAGTCGATGCCCCGATTGTGCGCGGCGCCGTGCCGCATCTGCCTCGGCATATGCGCGTTTTTCCGTCAGGCGCGCATAGATGCGGGTGTGTATTTCATGAGCCTTGATCGCCTCGAAATACGCCTCCGTCAATGCAAACGGATCAATAGAGCCCGCACCTATCGCACGACCAAGATCCGCCGCCGTCATCTTCAGCCAGTCCTGCATGCTTATTCCTTACCCAGTCCCTAGCGGAAACGGTAGCGACGCAAGCGCGCATGGACAATCCCTGTCGCGTGGCCATATTCACGCACATGGACATCGACAGCGACATCCTGATCGTCGGCGGCGGATTGAACGGAACAGCCCTGGCCTGCGCTCTTGCCGACGCCGGGCATCAGGTCACTTTGGTTGATGCGATGTCGCGCACCGTCATCACAGACCCCGTGTTCGACGGACGCTCTTATGCGATGGCGCTGACCTCAACACGTTTACTCCGGGGGATCGGTATTTGGGAGGATCTGGCCGACGCAGCGCAGCCGATGCTGGATATTGTCGTAACCGATGGCCGTGCAGGCGAAGGCCCCGGACCCTTTTTTATGCATTTCGATCACAATGAGATCGAAGAAGGGCCCATGGGCTATATGATCGAAGACCGCCACCTTCGACCCGCTCTGCTGACGGCCCTCGACGCGCGCGAGAACGTTCAAGCCCATTTCGGCCAAACCGTAACACACCAGGCTGCGGACCAGTCCGGTGTGGCGGTAACTCTGGGCACAGGCACAACGCTGCGCGCGCGCCTGCTCGTCGGCTGCGATGGGCGCCAATCTTCGACTGCGGCACGCGCTGGAATAAAGAGAACCGGCTGGGGTTACGGACAAACAGCGCTTGTGTGCGCCGTCGCCCACGAAAAACCGCACCACGGTGTGGCCCATCAGTTCTTCATGCCACCCGGGCCGCTCGCAATCCTGCCACTGGTCGGAAACCGGTCTTCGATCGTCTGGAGCGAAGCGCACGACATGGCTGCCGAGATAAATGACATGCCGGACCCGGAATACATCAATGTCCTGCGCCCACGCTTTGGAAGTTTCTTGGGGGATATCTCGCTCGCCGGGTCGCGCTACACCTATCCTCTGTCTTTGTCGCTGGCCAACACGCTTGTTGCGGACCGTGTCGCTCTTGTCGGGGACGCCGCGCACGGGATACATCCGATAGCCGGTCAGGGGTTAAATGCAGGGGTTCGGGATGTCGCCGCCCTAGCGCAAATCGTCACCGAGGCCGCAAGGCGCGGCGAAGACATCGGCAGCCCCTCTGTTCTTGCGCGCTACCAACAGTGGCGGCGCTTTGACAACACGACGCTCGCCCTCGCGACTGATAGCTTTAATCGCCTGTTTTCAAATGATAATACGGCAGTACGCGCGATGCGTGGAATTGGCATGGGCGTTGTCGCGGCCCTGCCGAAGTTGCGGCGCGGCTTCATTCGCGAGGCCGCTGGCCTGACAGGAGAGCTACCGGCACTTCTTCGTGGCGAACGGCTCTAGTCGAGAACGCGTGCCTCGTCCACAAGCATGACGGGGATGCCATTGCGGATCGGATAGGCGAGGTTGGAAGCCTCAGACAAAAGCTCTTGTCGTTCCGCGTCATAGGTCAG
>JBCDKE010000126.1:0-2590 GCA_038747015.1 Pseudomonadota bacterium | reverse complement strand
CTCGACGTCTTCGCGCGCCACCATCGGCGGAATGACGGCGAACAATTCGTGCGGCGCCCGATCGCTCCGCTACGGGACGACCCGCGACACTGTCATCTCAATCCAAGGGTTTCTCGCCGACGGGACGCCGTTCAATTTCGGACCAGGATCCGGCAATCAGGTGCCTGAGGAGATGCTGCGGCGGCTCACAGACCTCGGGGCGCGCGAAGCCGATGAGGTCGCGCTGCGGTTTCCGAAGGTGCAGCGCCGGGTTGGCGGATACAACATTGATGCCCTCATCCCGCGCGATACGCCTTTGAACCTTGCCCACATTCTGGTTGGTTCTGAGGGCACGCTTGCGGTCTCCACGTCCATCGAAATCAACCTTTCGCCGCTTCCGCCGAGCGAAAAGGTCCAGGGGGTTTGCCACTTCCCGACCTTCCGCTCGGCCATGGAGGCCGCGCAGCACCTTGTGAAGCTGAAACCGACGCAGGTGGAGCTGGTGGACCGCACCATGCTGAACCTCGCGCGCGATATCCCGATCTTTGTGCCAACACTGGACGCCTTCGTGAACGGTGATCCGGCAGCGCTCCTCTTCGTGGAATTTGCCGACAGCCCGGACGAAAACACGCGAAGCATCCAAGCTCTTCACGACGCCATGGCCGACCTCGGTTACGCATTCGGTGCAGGCGGCGACAAAGAGGGCGGCGTCGTGGAGGTGTGGGACGCGCGGCTGATGGCGGACATCGGCGAGCTCCGCAAGTCCGGGCTTAACATCATGATGTCCATGAAGGAGGCCGGAAAACCTGTGTCCTTCGTTGAGGACGCCGCTGTCCCGCTGGAACATCTTGCCGATTACACTGACCGGCTGACGGCGGTGTTCCACAAGCACTGCACCGAAGGCACTTGGTACGCCCACGCCTCCGAAGGCTGCCTGCACGTGCGGCCGGTCCTAAATCTTCGCTTGGAAAAAGACGTCAAGGCGATGCGCGCCATCGCAGAAGACGCGTTTTCGTTCGTGCAGGAGTATAAGGGCTCCCATTCGGGCGAACACGGTGACGGGATCGTTCGCTCCGAGTTCCACGAAAAGATGTTCGGCACGCGCTTGGTGCGCGCGTTCGAAGAGGTGAAAGAGACATTCGACCCCGAGGGACGACTCAACCCCGGCAAGATCGTTCATCCGCCGCGGATGGATGACCGCACTTTGCTACGCTACCCAGTCGACTACAAATTCGAAGATCTGAAAACCGGCTTTGACTGGTCGGCTTGGTCAGGCGCGTCCGGCGGTTTTCAGGGCGCGATTGAGATGTGCAACAACAACGGCGCCTGCCGGAAGTTGAAGGGCGGCGCGATGTGCCCGTCCTACCGTGTCACGCGCAACGAACAGGATGTGACGCGCGGCCGGGCCAACACTCTGCGCCTCGCCATGTCAGGCAAGCTCGGCAAGGACGCGTTGTTGCGGCCGGAGATGGCTGAGACCATGAAGCTTTGCGTTGGCTGCAAAGCGTGCCAGCGGGAGTGCCCGACCGGCGTCGATATGGCGAAGATGAAGACCGAGGTGCTTTACCAACGGGGCCAAAAGCTTGGTTTTTCTTTGAAAGACCGGTTGATCGCGGAGCTCCCCCGTTATGCGCGTTATGCTGTGGCGCTGCGGTTTCTGTTCGTCCTGCGCAACAAAGTGCCCTTCGTGGCAAAGCTTGCCGAGAAAGTGACCGAGATTTCGAGCCGGCGCTCACTTCCGGTGATGCGCGGCGACTTCTTCCGCGAGGGTGAGATTGGCACGGCTGGCGCCAAAAGCAGTGACAAAGAGGTCGTGCTGTTTGCCGACACGTTCAACCGCTGGATGGACCCCAACATCCCGCGGGCCGCGCTGCGGGTGCTGACGAGCGCGGGCTACACAGTGCATGCGGCGAGCCCGCTGAAGGGGCGCCCGCTCTGCTGCGGGAGAACCTATCTCGCCTCCGGGATGCTCGACCAAGCGCGCGCCGAAGCACGGCGGACCCTCGAAGCGCTGCTGCCTCACATCAAGGCTGGGCGGCCTGTAGTGGGGCTCGAACCTTCGTGCCTTCTCACAATGCGCGATGAGTTCAAGGCGCTGCTCCCTGGTGAAGACAGTCAGTTGCTGGCGCAAAACGCACTGTTGTTTGAAGAATTTGTGGCGCGTGAGACCAAGGCCGGTCGAATGACTGTCCCTGCACTCAAGGGTGTTTCCAAAGCGTATGTCCACGGCCATTGCCATCAGAAGGCCGCTGGCGTCATGGGCGACATGGCGACCACGCTTGCAAGCGTCGGCGGGCTCGACTCTAGTACAATTGAATCGTCGTGTTGTGGGATGGCGGGTGCCTTCGGTTACGACGCCGAAACCATAGACGTGTCGATTGCGATGGGGGAACTGTCACTCCTTCCGGCGGTGCGGGCGGCGGAGGACGATGCACTCGTAGTGGCGAACGGAACATCCTGTCGCCACCAGATCGCCGACGGGACAGGTCGCGCCGCGCTCCATGTGGCGCAGATCTTGGACCTCGCCATGCACAATACAAATGTGGGCCGATAGACAGTCATGCAAAGCGTAGCCAAACAAAGCGGCCCTGTTTCGCAGTTTAGCCTGGCG
>JBCDKE010000125.1:0-2756 GCA_038747015.1 Pseudomonadota bacterium | reverse complement strand
GTCCGCGCTCTGGGCTCTTTTGCCCCTCAGGAGCGCGATGGTTTTTGTTTCGGTCGGTAGGGCCGATGCCACCTCGCGGCTCACGCCCCAGCCAAAATTCACATGCGTTGGAACGCTGAAGGCGAAACGGCGATCCAACTTGCTGCTCAGTAGGCCATTGTCGCCTGCACGGCGCGCTGCCATTCTGCGTATTTGGTGTAACGGATCTCTGGCGGCATCTCTGGTGCGAATTGACGATCAAGTGCCCATGTTTTTGCAAACTCGGTTTGCCCAGGCAGAACGTCCACCTTCATCCCCGCCAACCACGCGACACCGAGCGCTGTTGTCTCTAGCACTTTGGGACGATCCACGGGCGCCCCGAGAATATCTGCGAGAAACTGCATCGTCCAATCCGAGGCGCTCATACCCCCATCGACGCGGAGAACAGGTGAAGCGTCGCTCGTACTCCAATCCGCGCGCATCGCTTCAAGCAGATCTCGGGTCTGATATCCCACACTTTCAAGCGCCGCTCGCGCCATTTCTGCGGGCCCGGAATTACGCGTCAGTCCGAAGACTGCGCCGCGACAAGTCGGGTTCCAATAGGGGGCACCCAACCCGGTGAACGCTGGCACCAAAATGAGCGATTGGTTCACATCCGCCGCTTCTGCGAGCCCTTGGGTCTCTGACGCGGCGCGGATGATCTTCAACCCATCGCGTAGCCATTGCACCACGGCGCCAGCGATGAAAATCGAGCCTTCGAGCGCATATGTCGGTGTGCCGTCGAGTTGATAGGCGATCGTTGTCAGCAAGTTATTGTGCGAGCGCACCGGTGTGTCGCCCGTATTCAGCAGTGCAAAACATCCGGTCCCGTATGTTGATTTCATCATGCCGGGATCAAAACACGCCTGCCCGAGGGTGGCGGCCTGCTGATCGCCTGCCACGCCACGGATGGGTATCGCCCGACCAAAAAGATCGGGTCGCGTCATCCCGAAATCGTCGGCGCTGTCCCGGACCTCGGGCAGCATCGACATGGGCACGCCAAGCAGGTCGCAAATCGTTTTGCTCCAACGCCCCTTGCGGATGTCGTAGAGCATCGTGCGCGCGGCATTGGTGGCGTCGGTCGCATGCACGGCACCGCCGGTCAGTTTCCAGATCAAATAGGTGTCGACCGTCCCGAAAAGCAGCGCGCCACGTTCCGCTTCCGCCCGCGCGCCCTCTACATTCTCGAGTATCCACTGGAGCTTGGTCGCCGAAAAATAGGGATCGAGCAAAAGGCCGGTCCGCTCTGTCACCATCTCTTCGTGACCGGCTTCTTTAAATGCAGCGCAGAGATCCGCCGTGCGCCGGTCCTGCCAGACAATGGCATTGTAGACTGGGCTTCCGGTGTCTCGATGCCACACAAGCGTGGTTTCGCGCTGGTTGGTGATCCCGATCGAAACGATATCTGAGGCATCGGCATCTGCGCGCTCTATCGCGGCCCGACAGGTCGAAGCGGTGGTCGCCCAGAGGTCCTTGGGATCATGTTCGACCCAGCCCGATTGCGGAAAAATCTGGGGGAATTCCTCTTGGGCAGTCGCCACTGGCGTCAGGTGGGTGTCAAAGAGAATGGCCCGGGACGAGGTTGTTCCCTGGTCGATCGACAGAATGTGGGTCATGGCATGGTCTTTGGAAAGTCGCAGGCGCCAGAGGCACCAAAACTACGATGCGACGCGGGACGCAACAAACGCCCCGCGCCAGAGTTTTTCGCCCCAGGCTACTGCCAGGACTTGATCAACTCGTCATAGGAGACGGTGATCGGCTCTTCGTCCTCGTTTTCCAGTTTGGCAAACGGGGCGCCGGGCTGAGCAAACCAGTGCTCGGCACCAAGCTCCTCATTCATGACCGGACCCAGATCACCCTGGACACCTGCGCGTTCGAGGCGTTCCAGCACAGATTCCTGGGCCTCGCAGAGCGCGTCCAAGGCTTCCTGCGCCGTCTTCTGACCGGACATCGCATCCCCGATATTCTGCCACCAGAGCTGCGCCAGACGTGGATAATCCGGTACGTTGGTGCCGGTTGGCGACCAGGCCACACGAGCAGGGGAGCGATAGAATTCGATCAAACCGCCCAGCTTGTCTGCGCGTTCGGTGAAGTGATCGCTGTCGATCGTGCTTTCGCGGATGAAGGTGAGGCCAACATCAGACTTCTTCAAATCGACCGTTTTGGACGTGACGAACTGGGCATAGAGCCAAGCTGCCTTCGCCCGATCAACCGGCGTCGACTGCATCAAAGTCCACGACCCCGCATCCTGATAGCCGATTTTCTGGCCTTCTTTCCAGTAGACGCCATGCGGTGAGGGGGCCATGCGCCATTTCGGCGTGCCATCCTCGTTCAGCACGGCCTCGGCTCCTTCTCCGACCATGGCGGCAGTGAAGGCCGTGTACCAGAACATCTGCTGGGCAATCTGACCCTGCGCAGGAATTGGGCCGGCCTCTGAGAAGGTCATGCCCTGCGCGGCAGGTGGCGAGTAGTTCTGCAGCCATTCAATGGCCTTGTTGACCGCATAAACCGCCGCAGGCGAGTTCGTGGCCCCACCGCGTGCAACACAGCTACCGACAGGCTGGCTGTTCTCATTTACGCGAATACCCCATTCGTCGACGGGCAGACCATTGGGCTCGCCCACGTCACCCATCCCGGCCATGGACATCCAGGCATCGGTGTAGCGCCAGCCGAGGCTTGGGTCCTTCTTTCCGTAATCCATGTTGCCGAAGACTTCGCCCTCGACACCCATATGGCTC
>JBCDKE010000124.1:0-2774 GCA_038747015.1 Pseudomonadota bacterium | reverse complement strand
GGCGAGCCACCCATTCCATATCCCCATAGGCTTGGAAGTTGTCACCCGGGTCTGGCACTGTCGCCAACGCCCCGACCGCAACTGCGGCACTTACGATGGGACGGGTGAGGTAGGGGTTGGCTAAGACGGCTGCTGCAAAACAGACATGCGGGACGAGGACAATGAGGTTTCGCGTGGTGACGATCGGCTGTATCAGGGACAGGATCGCCGTGCCTGTCAACACGATCAACAGCGGAAAGATGCAGTGCCCTAAGGCGCCGCGGCCTTGCAGAACGCGCCCACCGCCCACGGCAAGTGCAGCAGCGATGCAAACCAGCGGAAGTACGGCAGCGCGGACAAATGCGGTGTAGGTGTCCGTCGATGTGTCGATCCAAAAGCCGAAAAGCGTGATGCGAGCATAGCTCTCGATTCCTTGGAAAAGCCAGACGGTAAACAGGGCGACAATCACGAATGCAACCGCCGTCGCACGTCGCACCGCTCCGAAATCACCGCGTCGGAGTGCGACTGTCGCCCGGTAGGCAAGGCAGGCGATCGCTACGGCTGTGCCGAAGTAGTGGGTCATCGCAAGGATCAAAGCTGTAGTGTAGACAATTGCCTCAGAAGACCTGCCGCGGCCGAACGTGCTTGCGGCAGTCATCAGCCAACTGAGGGCGAGGATCAAAAAGTAGGACCGCGCCTCGACTGTGTAATAGGCCAGTGTTCCGTAGCTCAGGAGACTTAGGGCTGCGAGCGTGGCGGCCCCTGTGCCGAGCGCGCGGTGAAGATAGGCCAATCCGCCAAGGATCATGGCCACGCCAGCTGCATTTCCGAGCCTGGTTGCCAATATGGGCTCGAGCGCCGGGAAGAGCGATTGCAGAGAATTCGCGAAGAGATAGTAGAGCGGCGGGTGCACATCGCTGCTTGCGGTGTCCAGCACGTCACCAACCGTTCCCGAGGAAAAGCGCAAGGTATGGACTTCGTCGGCCCAAAGCGGGCGATCGAAGTGCGTGGCGATACCCCAGGCGTAGATGGCGATCATGACCAAAAGCGTCGAGAGCAAGAACAATTGGCCGATAAGAACTTTGGTATTTTTCATTTGGGTCAGGGCGGCCGGATAACTCTAGCCTGTCCGTTGCTGGCAATAGGGTCAGCAAACGCCACAAAGGTGGTCACACAACGGCAGATGCGGGGCGCTGGTCGGGCAAAACGACAGGCGCATCACCCCCGTAAACGCGCGCCCTCTGGGTCAAACGGGGGCCTCTCCAGCACGACCGCGCGGTGCGGTTGGCCGAGGATCGCGATCTCGACGGTGTCTCCCGGGCCCGCTGTTCCGGCCATCAGATATCCCAGCGCCAGCGATTTGCCGACATGGTAGCCATAGGCCCCCGAGGTCACCTGTCCCGCAGGGGTGCCGTCGGGCAGAAACACCGGTTCGCCCCCGCTGGCATCGGCGCCGTTGGCCGTGACCTCGAACATCACGAGGGTTTCGCGGGGCGGCGTGTCGGCGACGGTGGCATAGGCGGATTTGTTCAGGAATTCTTTGTCCATCTTGATCAGCCCCGCCAGACCGGATTCCTGTGGCCAGTACTCGGGCGAGTATTCCCGACCCCAGGAGCCATATCCCTTCTCAAGCCGCAGGGACATCAGGGCCCGGCTGCCCACCGGCCCGGCATCCAGATCGCGTCCGGCCTCGATCAGCGCGGTGTAAAGGGCGACCTGGTCGGCCTCGGCACAATGCAGTTCCCAGCCCAGATCGCCGGTGAAAGAGACGCGGAGCGCCGTGCAGTCGGTCCCCGCCACGGTGATCCGGCGGGAGCGGAGGAAGGGGAAGGCCTCGTTTGAGAGGTCATCATTGGTGAGGCGCGAGAGCAGATCGCGGGCGCGGGGGCCGGCGACGTTGAAGCCGCAAAGCGCCTCGGTTTCCGAGGTAAAGGTGGTGCCGTCGGGCAGCGGGATCTCAGAGAAGAAGCGCTGGTGGAAGCGTTCGGCCATGCCGGAGCCAATGATCAGGAACTCCTCATCACCGAGGCGCGTCAAGGTGAAATCCCCCGCCACCCCGCCGCGCTTGCCGATGAGCGGGGTCAGACAGGACCGGCCCACTGCGCGCGGCATGCGGTTGGCGAAGAGCGCGTTCAGCCAGTCTTCCGCCCCCGGCCCGGTGACGCGGTACTTGGCGAAGTTTGAGATGTCGATGATCCCCGCGGCCTCGCGCAGCATCCGCGCCTCGCGGCCGACGCTGTCCCACCAGGGCTGGCGGGCGAAGCCGGCGCTGTCTGGGGTGGCAGCGTCGAAATAGAGCGGGTGTTCCCAGCCGAAGTTGAGCCCGAATTGCGCGCCCATGTCCTTTTGCATGGCATAGGCCGGGCGGGTGCGCACGGGGCGGCCTGCCTCGCGTTCTTCGCCGGGGAAGTGGATCTTGAAGCGATGGGCGTACTGGTCGGCCACGCGCGCCTTGGTGAAGTCGCGGCCCGCCCAGTGGCCGTAGCGCGCCATGTCCCAGCCGAAGAGGTCGAGCGTCGGCTCACCCTCGACCATCCATTCGGAGGCGAGGCGTCCGAGGCCGCCGTTTTGCGAGAAGCCGGGGATGATGCCGCAGCAGCAGAAGTAGCCCTTCATCTCGGGGACCGGGCCGAAGAGGGCGCTGGAGTCGGGTGACCAGATCATCGGGCCGTTGATCACGCGTTTGATCCCGGCCTCGCCCACGGCAGGGACACGCTCGATCGCGCGCATCATGTTGTCTTCGATGCGTTCGAGATCGTCGGGGAAAAGTTCATGGCCGAAACCCTGCGGTGTGC
>JBCDKE010000123.1:0-3213 GCA_038747015.1 Pseudomonadota bacterium | reverse complement strand
TTCCCCCATCAGGTGGGCTTTACCTGCCCGCCCTTCGATTTCGACGCCGGGCCGTCGGACTTTTTGCGCATCGCCCCGCGCAGCGTTGGGGTTCACGGGTGGATGCTGCACGATCCTGACTACGTGCATGGGCTCGAACAACGGCGTCGCAACTTCGGCATGCTGGAGGATTTTGCCCACTGCATGGCGCGAAACGGCGTCGACGTTGCCGCGCAGGTTGGATCCAACTGGGTGCATGCGAGCGGACTTGGCGTTGACGGGATCCGCCGCCACTGTGTGGAGCTGTCGGAGCGCTACGGCCTCGCCTTTCATATGGCTGGCTATGCGATGGTGGAGGCGCTGCGCGCGATGGGGGTGGAGAAGGTCGCGCTGAACGCTGCCTACCACTGGCCCGACTGGTGGCGCGGCACCGTCAGATTTCTGACCGAGGCGGGGTTCGACGTTCTTTGGGCCGGCAATTTTTATGATCAGGGCTGGTTCGCTAGCCAGGCTGAGGTTGATGCCCGTCGTTGGATCTTTGACGGCGATCTTGCCGAAAAGAGTTTCCTTTACGTGGCCGAGCGGGCGCCGGATGCTGATGCCTTTCTCATCAACGGGATGTGCAACTTTCGCACTGGACCCGGCGGTGTGCCGGAGCGACCGCTGCACCTGACGCCGCGGCTTGAGGCGCTACTCGGTAAGCCGGTCGTCGGTCACGACACCGCGCTTTATTGGGCCATCTTCCGCGATCTTGGGATCGGCCCTGAGGGGCGACACGGGCGCCTTCTGGACAGCCTTCAGCGGGCGCAAGTTGATGCATAAGATCGTAGCGCTTTGGGCGGTGCCCCGGTCCACCTCGACGGCGTTTGAGTGGATGATGCGCCAGCGCGGCGACATGGACTGTCTGCACGAACCCTTTGGCGAGGCCTGGTATCAGGGCGAGGACCCGCTCTGGCCGCGTTTCAGCGACGGCGACAAGACCACGCCTGGGCTGACGCTGGAGAGCGTCTGGGAGGACATCAAGGCGCGGGCTGAGCGCGGGCCTGTCTTCATCAAAGACTTTCCGCACTACATCAGCCATATGTGGACGCCAGAGTTCTTGGCGCATTTCACGCACTGTTTCCTGATCCGCGATCCCGCCAAGACGATCTCCTCCATGCACGACAAGTGGCCGAACTTTCACGAGGCGGAGGTCGGCTTTCCTGAGCAGCGTGCCCTGTTCGACCTTTTGTGGGCGCTGAATGGTGCGCCGCCGCCGGTGCTCGACAGCGACGATCTCTTGGAAGACCCGGCTGCGATGGTGGCTGCTTTTTGTGCTGCGGTGGACATTCCCTTCATTCCGCAGGCGCTGCGGTGGGAGCCGGGTGGTGATCCGTCAGAGCACTCTTGGTGGGACGGCGGGTCCTTTCACCACAACCTTGCCAAATCCACCGGGTTGACGCCGCAGCCGCGCAAGTATGTCGAGATCGCCGATGCGCCGGACCGCGTGCGCCGCGTCCACCGCCGGATGAAACCGCATTATGATCGGCTTCACGCGCACCGCATGATGCCGGCGCGGCAGGGCGCCCATGCCTGATTCCGTGCCTGACCACGCGCCGACCTTCCAAAACTACATTGACGGCGCCTTTGTGGGTGGCGGGGCCGGCGCTATCGACGTCACCGATCCTGCCACCGGTGAAGTGGTCGGGACCCAAGCGCTGGCCGATGCCGGTGATGTGGACCGCGCGGTGAATGCCGCGGCGCGTTTGCACCGCGAGCGCACTCTACGCGACATGCGCCCCATCGAACGGGGCCGCATGGTTCAGGCGATGGGCCAGTACCTCACCGCGCACCGCGAAGAGATCGCGCGGTTGCTGACGCTGGAGCAGGGCAAGCCGATCTGGGAAAGCCTCATCGAGGTGGACGGCGCGGCCCGTTATTTCGAGTACTACGGCAACCAGGCTGCCACCGTGGAAGGGCGCTCGGTGCCCCTCGGCGAGGGGTATTTCGACTGGACCGAGGCCGAGCCCTACGGCGTCTCCGCGCAGGTCATTCCGTGGAACTACCCCATTGAGATGACCGCCCGGTCACTGGCCCCGGCGCTCGCGACTGGCAACGCGTGTGTGGTGAAATCGCCTGAGCTGACGCCGCTCACCGCCACATGGATCGCGCGTGCGGCCGAGGCGGCAGGGCTGCCGGCAGGGGCGGTGAACATAATCTGCGGGATCGGCACGGAGGCGGGCGCAGCGCTTTGCGCGCACCCCGGTGTCAACCAGATCGTCTTCACTGGATCGGTTCCGACTGGCATCGCGATCGCCACCGCAGCGGCGCAAAACATCGTCCCCTGCGTGCTGGAGCTGGGGGGCAAGTCGGCGGCCATCGTGCATGACGATGCTGATCTCGCCGCGTTCGAGAACGACATCCGCTGGGGCATTTACTTCAACGCCGGGCAGGTTTGTTCGGCCATGAGCCGCGTAATCGTTCACGAGAGCCGTGCCGACGAGCTGATTGGACGGGCGGAGTCGGTAGCCCGGGGTCTGCAAATGCGGCCAGGCATTGAATGCGAAGAGTTCGGGCCGACCATGGGCAGCCTCGTGTCAGACGGGCAGCGGGAGCGGGTGGCGGGCATGGTCGATGCGGCGCGCGGGGAAGGGGCCAGCGTGGTCAGCGGCGGCTACGTGCCTAACAAGACGGGTGCCTTCTACGCGCCAACGGTCCTGGCGGGCGTCACGCCGGACATGGCGATTGCCAATGAAGAGGTGTTTGGCCCCGTCCTTTCGATCCTCACCTTCCGCGGTGATGCTGAGGCGATCGAGATTGCCAACGCCACGCCCTATGGCCTGGCAGCTGGCGTGTTCACCGGTGACCTCGACCGCGCAACGCGGGCCGCGCGGCGGCTGCGCGCGGGCCAGGTATATGTGAACGAGTGGTATGCCGGCGGGGTCGAAACGCCCTTCGGCGGGTACGGCAAGTCTGGCTATGGTCGCGAGAAGGGCCGCGAGGCGCTCTGGAATTACGTCCAGACCAAGAACATCGCGATCAAGCTCGCAGGACCGACATGAGCGGTCTGGACGAAGACCTGTGTCGGATAGGCTTTGGTCATGCCAGACTTCACGGCGTGACGTAATGCTGGCGCAAAGGCCGACGGTCCAGTAACGTTCGTCTCAGTACCTCGCATGGGACGCTAAAAGGTCCGTATGTTAGCCATGCCGTGCATCCAACTGCCGCTCCTCCCGACGGAGCCTGTCAAGTAAT
>JBCDKE010000122.1:0-3268 GCA_038747015.1 Pseudomonadota bacterium | reverse complement strand
CCTGTCGGTGTGCCCGCAGCGACACCCATATGGACGAAGTTCTTGTAAACGATGTCGGTGCCGTCGATCTCGGCATTCACCTCGGGCACTTCTTTCAGCGCATGACAGCAGGCCTTGGTGAAGAAGGACATGAAGCCCAGACGCACGCCGTGTTTCTTCTCAAAGAGGTCTTTGTACTCTTTGCGCAGGGCCATCACCTCGGTCATGTCCACCTCGTTATAGGTGGTGAGCATGGCGGCGGTGTTCTGGCTGTCTTTGAGGCGGCGAGCGATGGTCTGGCGCAGGCGGGTCATCTTGACCCGTTCCTCGCGCGCGGCGTCATCGGCTGGTACGGGTGCGCGGGGTGCCGCAGCGACCGGAGCTGGTGCCGGCGCGGCAGAGGCGGCGGCGACGGCTTTGGCGACATCGTCTTTCATGATGCGGCCATCGCGGCCCGAGCCTTGGACCTGATCAGCAGAGAGGCCCGCTTCGGCCATCGCTTTGTTCGCGGAAGGCGCGTTTTCGATGTCTTTGCTGCCTGCCGGTGCGGAGGCTGCGGGGGCTGGTGCGGCTGCGGCGGGTGCTGGGGCGGCGGCGCCTGCGCTGCCACCGATCACGCCAAGCTTGCCGCCTGCCTCAACCGTGCTGCCTTCGGCGGCGGTGATTTCTGACAGGACACCGGCGCTGGGCGCGGGGACCTCGACCGAGACCTTGTCGGTCTCCAACTCACAGAGCATTTCGTCCTGTGCGACAGTGTCACCGACGGCTTTGAACCATGTGGAGACGGTCGCCTCACTGACGGATTCGCCAAGTGTCGGGACCATCACATCCACCGATGCGCCACCCTCATCCGATGCAGGTGCGGCGGCTGGGGCGGCTTCGGCTGCCGCGGGTGTTGCCGTTGCTGCGCCGCCTTCTGTCAGCGTTGCCAACAGGGCATCAACCCCAACGGTTTCGCCTTCTGCGGCCACGATCTCAGCCAGGGTTCCGGCGGCGGGCGAGGGCACTTCGACCGTCACTTTGTCGGTCTCAAGCTCACACAGCATTTCATCCACTGCGACGCTGTCGCCGGGCTTTTTGAACCATGTGGCAACGGTGGCTTCGGTGACGGATTCGCCCAAGGTGGGGACACGCACATCTGTGGTCATGGTCTTACTTTCCTTCAATCGTCAGCGCGTCGTTCACGAGGGCTGTTTGCTGTGCTTTGTGTTGGCTTGCGAGGCCCGTTGCGGGCGAGGCTGATGTGGCGCGGCCCACGTAGCGGGGGCGGGCGTGCTTGGCTTTGATGCGGCCCAGAACCCATTCGAGGTTTGGCTCCATAAACGTCCAAGCTCCCTGGTTCTTGGGTTCTTCCTGACACCAGATCATTTCGGCATTCGGGAAGCGTTCAAGCTCCTTGACCGCAGAGATCGCCGGGAACGGGTAGAACTGTTCGAAGCGCAGGATGTAGACATCGTCTATGCCGCGCGCGTCGCGTTCTTCGAGCAGGTCGTAGTAAACCTTGCCAGCGCACATCACGACGCGTTTGATCTTCTCATCGCTCTTGAGCTTGGTCTCCGAATTGCCTTGCTGGGCGTCATCCCAAAGGACGCGGTGGAAGCTGGAGCCCGTGACAAACTCGTCCGTCTTAGACACGGCCAGCTTGTGGCGCAGCAGCGACTTTGGCGTCATCAGGATCAGTGGCTTGCGGAAGCTGCGGTGCAACTGGCGGCGCAGGATGTGGAAGTAGTTGGCTGGTGTCGTGCAGTTGGCGACGATCCAGTTGTCCTGGCCGCACATCTGCAAGAACCGTTCGAGGCGGGCTGAGGAGTGCTCTGGTCCCTGACCTTCAAAACCATGGGGCAGCAGGCAGACGAGGCCCGACATGCGGAGCCACTTGCTTTCGCCCGACGATACGAACTGGTCAAACATGATCTGCGCGCCGTTGGCGAAGTCGCCGAACTGGGCTTCCCAGAGCGTCAGCGCATTCGGTTCGGCCAGCGAGTAGCCATACTCAAAACCAAGCACCGCGTATTCGCTCAGGGCCGAGTCGATCACCTCGTAGCGCGACTGGCCCTCGCGGATATGGTTGAGCGGGTAGTACCGTTCTTCGGTTTCCTGATTCACCAGACCTGAGTGACGCTGGCTGAACGTGCCGCGGGTTGAGTCCTGACCGGCCAACCGCACAGGGTAGCCTTCGGTGAGCAATGACCCAAAGGCCAGTGCTTCGGCAGTGGCCCAGTCAAAGCCTTCGCCCTTTTCGAACATGCCTTTGCGCGACTCGAGAAGGCGGGCGACCGTCTTGTGCAGCGGGAAGCCGTCGGGTGCGCGGGTCAGGGCCGTACCAACCTGTTCCAAAGTTTCTGGCTTAATCGCAGTCTGGCCGCGCTGGTAGTCTTCCTGATCTTTGCGGTCGAGATGGCTCCACCGTCCGTCCAGCCAATCGGCCTTGTTCGGCTTGTAGGTTTTGCCGCTTTCAAATTCTTCGTTCAGATGCGCCTGGAACGCGGCCTTCATATCCTCAATCTCGCCCTCGGGGATGAGACCGTCTTTGACAAGGCGTTCGGTGTAGAGGCTGAGCGTCGTCTTGTGGCCCTTGATCCGCTTGTACATCACCGGGTTGGTGAACATCGGTTCGTCACCTTCGTTGTGACCAAACCGGCGGTAGCAGAAGATGTCGATCACAACGTCTTTCTGGAACTTCTGGCGGAATTCAGTGGCCACTTTTGCGGCGTGTACAACCGCTTCGGGGTCGTCGCCATTGACGTGGAAGATCGGCGCTTCGACCACCAGTGCGTTGTCGGTCGGGTAGGGGGACGAGCGTGAGAAGTGTGGGGCTGTGGTGAAGCCGATCTGGTTGTTCACCACGATGTGCATGGTGCCGCCCGCTTTGTGGCCGCGCAGGCCGGAGAGGGCAAAGCATTCCGCCACAACACCCTGACCCGCAAACGCAGCATCGCCGTGCAGCAGAATGGGCATCACTTGCGTGCGGGTTGTGTCGCCGATCTGGTCTTGTTTCGCACGGACCTTGCCGAGGACAACCGGGTTCACCGCCTCAAGGTGCGAAGGGTTCGCGGTGAGCGACAGGTGGACGGAGTTGCCGTCAAATTCCCGGTCGCTGGAGGCGCCGAGGTGGTACTTCACGTCGCCCGAGCCATCGACATCCTCTGGCTTAAAACTGCCGCCCTGAAATTCGTTAAAGATCGCGCGGTAGGGTTTGGCCATCACATTGGCCAGCACTGACAGACGACCCCGGTGCGGCATGCCAATGACAATTTCCTTCACGCCCAAATTGCCGCCGCGTTTGATG
>JBCDKE010000121.1:0-3306 GCA_038747015.1 Pseudomonadota bacterium | reverse complement strand
GCGACGCGGAGGTCGGGCGTGGCCGCGCGCGCGGCCTCCAACGCAATAGCGATATTGGCCATCAGGCAAAACCCGTTCGGGTAGTCCGGCAGACAATGGTGCCCGGGTGGCCGCGAGAGGGCATAGGCATGAGGCACAACGCCCGCGAGCACATCCGCCACCGCCCGCTTGGCCAGCCCTGCAGACAAGGCGCATAGTTCGTATCCCCCCTGCCCAAAGGGCGTGCGCAAGCCTAGCTCACCCCCGCCCGCGTCCGAGGCCGCCTTGAACGCGTCGAGATAGGAAGCCGGATGCACCCGTCGCAGGTCTTCCTCCGTGGCGGCCTCGGCCCCGCTGACATGGAGCTGGTCGAGCATCCCGGTGGCGTCGAGCAGGTTCTTGAACCGCCGCTTGGTCTCGGGGTTCTCCGGCAACCCGCCCGTGGCCATGGGCTGGACCAGCCCACCCACCGGCAACATCCCGGCGTAGTTGCCGCCCGAGAACCAGAACGACCGCTCCTCCAAGTAAAACCCGGTCCTCATTCGGCCCCCTCGCGCCGGTAAATCCCCTCCGGCGAATTCAGCGCTGCGGCGAGGTCGCGCACCTGCGCCAGAGACAGCGTGATCGTCTGGACCCGATCCGTGCGCGGGTCGAGCTGTTCGACCGTCACACAGTCCTCAAAGGCCGAGAGCGTGACATCCTCGCGCAGTACTTCTGCGCCCTCATCCACCAGGGTAACAACCGTGGCGTCGAAATCGTGTTCTACAGTAAACATGACCCGACCCTACCAAGCGCGCCAGCCCCGGCAAGCGGGAAACCCATCAGAACCAATAAGCAAGAAACCGTTATGTCGCCCTCTGAGGGCTGGTGACCAGCGCGCGTCGCGTTACAATAGCAATCTGAGCAGGAGATGATCATGCGCCGGTTTTTGGTTTTGGGTGTCCTTCTTACGGTGCTCGCCGCGTGCGAGGCATCGCCACCCCCGGCTACAACGCCGGTGCCACAAGAGCTGCGCATGCAACTGCGCTCAGGACCCTCGGTGCCGCAGAACGTGAACTCCTTCAAACGCATCGTGAACCGGATGGAGCCGGTGGTAGAACGCGAATGCCGCCGTCGGGCGTCCGGCCTCAACTGTAATTTCGCGATCCGGGTGATCACGGATCCCAAACAGCCGCCGAATGCGTTCCAGACACTGACGAAAGAAGGCCAGCCAGTGCTCGCATTCACCGCGACACTTATCGAAGACGTCAAGAATGCGGATGAACTGGCCTTTGTGCTCGGCCACGAGGCCGCGCACCACATCGCAGGCCACCTCGCACGACAACAGCAGAACGCCGCGCTCGGCGCAGCGGTCTTTGGCGTGCTGGCCTCGCAGACCGGTGGATCGGTATCTGACGCCCAGCAGCTGGGTGCAACCGTGGGCGCGCGGTCCTATTCCAAAGTGTTCGAGCTCGAGGCCGACGCGCTCGGCACCGAACTGACTTACCTGTCAGGCTATGACCCGGTCGTGGGGGCCGCCTATTTCACCCGGATCGCTGATCCCGGGAACCGCTTCCTCGGCACCCACCCGCCCAATAATCAGCGCATTGAAACTGTGCTGAGAACGGCGGCGCGGCTGCAGTAGCACCATCGACGGGCCGCGGTGCGTCGAAACAAACTTGGTTCAGCTCAGTTTATGGCTGCCTCAGAGTGCGCGGGGCGGCTTCGCGTCAATCCAGCTCGAGCGCCCTACATGAAACGGCCCCTATTGCGGAGCAGCACCATCGACGGGCCGCGGGACGTCGACCCAAACCTAGTTCAACTCACTTTATGGCCGCCACGTTAGATACGCTGAATTTTCAGATCGCAGTTGGCTACGAATCGACGTGCCGTGGGGGCGGCCCGTCGATGGCGCGGCGCGCTACGCGCTTGATTCCGCGCCAGAGCACCCCGAACCTGATCCAAACCGCCACAGCGGCTCTTACGAGCTATACGCTACCCTTCCAGCGCCGGATCACTCGACACACGCACCAGCTTCGTCAGGTCGCTCAACCGCTCCCGCTGGGTCCCATCCGCCCCGATATTCGTCTCCGAAAGCCAGAAATCATAGGCCTCCGACAGCGCCGGCCAGTCCCCATCGGTGACCGCAAACCACGCCGTGTCGCGGTTCTTGCCCTTCACCACCATGTGCTGGCGGAACACGCCCTCATAGGAAAACCCCAACCGCTGCGCCGCCCGCCGCGAGGCGAGGTTCTGCGCATTGCACTTCCACTCGTAGCGGCGATAGCCGTGGGCAAAGGCCCAACGCATCATCAGCACCATGGCCTCCGTGGCCAAAGGCGAGCGCTGCAAAGCAGGCGCATAAGTGATGCCGCCCACCTCAATCGATCCCTGTTCCGGTGCGATCCGCAAATACGCCGCCTTGCCCAGACACTTGCCGGTCTCACGGTCGCAAATCGCGTAATAGTGCCAACCCGGATCACTCGTCAGCGCAGTCATCTGTTTGTGAAACGAGGCCGCCGACTGAAATGGACCCCAGGGCATGTAGGTCCACAGATCCTCGCGCCCGGAACAGGCGTCAAAGAGCTGCGCGGCATGGGCGCCAGGTCGGAACGGTTCGCAGCGCACGAAACGCCCCTCCAGCACTGCCCCCGCCGGGGCCTCGGCACCCCGCCACTGACTAAGATCTTTTACCGCTACTCCCGGCATCGAATTGCCCCCACTGTCCCACAGTTCAGCCACATTCGCGGGCTACCCCTGACGCATCTGCACGCCACCACGGGTTCTGGGAGAAGTCTGCCATGCTGTCAAAGGTTTCAGAGCATCTGAGCAACACGCAAATTTCGCCGCGCGCCGATTGGGCCGTGCTGGCGGTGGGTGTCTTCATGCTGACCACAGCGATCGTGGGCACCGTGGTGACCCCGGCAGTACAGATTCAGGCCGAAACCGACCTCGAAGCCGCCCGCGAAAGCGCCGCTCTCTAAGGCACGCCCCACCGGCAAACGAAAAGCCCCGGATCAGGTCCGGGGCTTTGTATTTTTTAGGGCTTATTCCGGCTCGATAACCCTGAGCGACAATTCCCGCAGCTGTTCGTTCAGCGGCTCGGAAGGTGCGCCCATCATCAGGTCTTCGGCGCGCTGGTTCATCGGGAACATGATGACCTCGCGGATGTTCTCCTGATCGGCGAGCAGCATTACGATCCGGTCGATCCCTGCCGCGCAGCCACCGTGGGGCGGGGCGCCGTATTGGAACGCGTTGACCATGCCGCCAAACCGCTTTTCGACCTCGTCCTTGCCGTAGCCCGCCAGTTCAAACGCCTTGAACATGATCTCGGGCTTGTGGTTCCGG
>JBCDKE010000120.1:0-3845 GCA_038747015.1 Pseudomonadota bacterium | reverse complement strand
TTTGGTTCTCTCATTCCCGAGGACCTGTATGTACAGGTGGGCGCCAGGTAACCAGGCCAGGGCCAGGACAGAGCCAGCTCCCTCGGAATTGTTTAAGGCCACCGGAATGCAACCGTTCACGAGAAGGGCAGCACCCGCCACTCGACTGACCTAGTGCACCGGCGCGCAAGCATCAAGGGGTTGCGCATGTTCACTTTTTGTTCATAATTGCCGCATGCTGACGGCGACTGAAACAGTGACGGGCCCTGCGCTCAAACCTGGCCAACTCTTGGCTCGCGGCGTTTGTCGTCATCTCATGGACCTGGATTTCGCATGTTTGGAGGAATTCGCGCCCGAACGGGGCAAGCGCGTCGACGTGATGGCGGTCGGCCCGAAGGGCGAGATCTGGGTGATCGAATGCAAATCCTCTCGCGCGGATTATCAATCTGATGCCAAATGGGAAGGCTATCTCGATTGGTGTGACAGGTATTTTTGGGCGGTGGACGACGCGTTTCCGACCGAGCTTTTGCCCTTGGACACAGGACTGGTGATCGCCGATGCCTATGACGCGGAGATCATCCGCATGGCCCCTGAAAGCAAGCTTCCCGGAGCACGGCGCACCGCGTTGACGCGTCGGTTTGCGCGTCATTCCGCGATGCGTTTGCAAGGGTATCGCGATCCTGGAGTGTGATGGCGCGACCCCGCTATGACCAAAGGGTTTGAACGTGCGAGCCGTCCCGGTCGGGATCGCGATATGGCCACGAAGGATGTCTCTCATGTTTCGTGACACCAACCTGATCCCGCGCCCGATAAACCTGCGCCATGTGGAAATGGACACCAGCGCTTAAGATAAGGCCCTCGCCTTTGCGCGACGGCGGGAGGCCAAACTCTGGATCGCGACCGTGGCCACTGAAGTAGAACGCAATCTCAATGTCACGGACCCAAAGTGCTGGTGCAAAAACGCTGCAAAAATGGATGGCAGCTTGTCCAGCGGGCGGCACCGAGGGCGACCTCATTGGGTACGCGGGCAAGCCGTGTCGTCGCCCATGCGAACTCTTCGGGTTACGTGGTCAGATCTTGAGCTGATGCGTCGCGCGGCCGCGCAGGCATTCACTATGATTTGCGCGCTTCCGCAATCTTTACGGCTGCGAGGATTTCCTCAGCAATTTCGCGCGCTTCGTCGGGGTCGAAATCCATAGGGATCTCTGTGGTGCCGGCCTCAATGTAAAGGCGCACCATTCCCTTATCGGTCGGTCCGATTTGCAAGTTTGCTTCGATGTCGCGTTCGTTGTTGATGCCCATGCTGTCCTCCGCGTCTTTTGTGACGTACCCCGTCACTCAAGGCGAGGCAAGTCACATGGGCTCAGGGGAGACCGAGGGTACGAGGCGGTGTCGGGCGTCGTCTTATACGATGGCCATCGCGGACAGCACCATTGTGCCGACGATGACACCGTAGACAATGGCCAGCGCCTGCCAGCTGCCGGCCTGAACGCGCATTTCTTTGATCAGCTCGTCTTTGTTCATTTGCTCAATCCTCTTAGGCTCTGCGGCCTACTTGACCCAACGTAGGGGTGCCTTTTCTCTGAAAACCAAAACCGAACGATTATTCATCGCCCGGTTTCATTCATGTGTGATCGTGGCGGCCGGTTCTCCGGCCTTCGCTACGAATGTGGCTTTGCTCGCTTACGCGGTCATTGCCATGGCTGAGAGAACGAAAGTTCCAATCAGCACGCCGTAGAAAATGAGCACAGACTGCCAGGTGGCACTATGCATACGAATTTCGCGGTTAAGCTCATCACGGTTCATGGTCGCCTCCTGTAAATTGGTGAGCGCTTGCGGTTCTGAGGTTTCCCTCATGACCCGCATATATGCCTGCGAGCCGCTGTTGCAATGAAAATCGGTACAAAAATCTATGCGTTTTTTGCATACCCGATCAGCTGTCCCAGCATAGCTGTGGATAAGTAAAAATTATTTAATATTTTCAGTATGTAACCGGGCTACTCTGCAGCTTTGCTCGGGCCTTGAAGTGGCATGACATTGAACGTGCCCTCTTGACGATCCTTCATAGCCATTGCGGCGGCATGGGCCGCGGCCGCAGTGGTGTAATACGGGATCTTGTCATAAAGCGCGACAGAGCGGATTTCGCGGCTGTCTTCCACAGCTCTTGCGCCTTCTGTCGTGTTCATGACGAGGTCGATTTCGTTGTCTTTCAGCATGTCGACAACGTCGGGGCGGCCTTCATAGACCTTGTTCACCACCTCGCAGGTCAGACCGTGCTCCTCAAGGAATGCCGCCGTGCCGCGCGTTGCCACGATCGAGAAGCCAAGATCCACTAGCGTTTGGGCCGTCTCCACCAGTTGAGGCGTCTTGTCGTCATCCTTGATCGAGAAGAAGACCTTGCCGCCATCCGGCAATTGCGTGCCAGCGCCCAGCTGCGCCTTGAGGAAGGCGCGAGGGAAGGACACGTCCCAGCCCATAACCTCACCCGTAGAGCGCATCTCCGGCCCCAGGATCGTGTCTACGCCCGGGAAGCGGGCAAAGGGCATCACGGCCTCTTTGACGGAGAACCAGGGCATGTCCGGGTCGGCCAGGGTCATCTGGTCGGCCATGGGCAGCGTTCCGGGCTTGGCATCCGCCGGATAGGTGCCGCGATGCGGGAAGTTTGACAATGGCTCGCCCGACATCAAACGTGCCGCGATAGAGGCGATGGCGCTGTCGGTGGCCTTTGCCACAAACGGTACGGTCCGCGAGGCGCGCGGGTTGACCTCGATGAGATAAATGTCACTGCCTTGAACGGCGAACTGCACATTCATCAAACCGCGCACATTCAAAGCTTTGGCCAGGGCCTCTGTCTGGCGTTCGATCTCTTCGATGATCTCGGAGGGCAGCGAGTAGGGCGGCAGGGAACAGGCGCTGTCGCCGGAATGTACGCCCGCCTCTTCGATATGCTGCAGGATGCCAGCCACATGGACGGTCTCGCCGTCGCTCAGCGCATCCACGTCGCACTCGATAGCGCCCGAGAGATATCCGTCGAGCAGAACGGGGCTGTCACCAGACACCACAACCGCCTCGGCGATGTAGCGTTCGAGCTGGGCCATATCGCGGACAATCTCCATCGCACGGCCACCCAGCACGTAGGAGGGGCGGATCACGAGGGGGAAGCCGATCTCATCCGCGATGGCCAGCGCCTGTTCATTGGTCGAGGCAATGCCGTTGCGCGGCTGCTTCAGGCCAAGCTCATTCACCAGCGCCTGGAACCGCTCGCGGTCTTCTGCCAAATCAATGGCGTCAGGCGAGGTGCCGAGGATCGGGATGCCTTCATCATGCAGCGCATTCGCCAGTTTCAGCGGCGTCTGGCCGCCGAATTGCACGATGACGCCGTGTAGCGTGCCTTGCTTCTGCTCTTTGGTCAGGATCTCCATGACATGCTCAAAAGTCAGCGGCTCGAAATAGAGGCGGTCTGACGTGTCATAGTCGGTCGAGACAGTCTCCGGGTTACAATTGACCATGATCGTCTCATAGCCCGTGTCCGTCAGCGCGAAACAGGCGTGACAGCAGCAATAGTCGAACTCGATGCCCTGGCCGATCCGGTTCGGGCCACCGCCGAGGATCACGACCTTCTTGCGATCCGATGGGCGAGCCTCGCATTCCACCTCGCCCATCATCGGGACCTCGTAGGTGGAGTACATGTAAGGTGTCTGCGCTTCGAACTCTGCCGCGCAGGTATCGATCCGTTTGAAGACCGCCCGCACGCCAAGGGCAAGACGCGCGCGGCGCACCTGGCCTTCGTCACGTCCTGTAATATTGGCCAGCCGCGCGTCAGTGAAGCCCAGCATCTTGAGCCTTCTCAGGCCCTGTTCGTCAGT
>JBCDKE010000119.1:0-4048 GCA_038747015.1 Pseudomonadota bacterium | reverse complement strand
TGACCCGGCCGCAGGAGGCGCTGAATGAGGCGTTTCGCGTGCTCAAACCAGGTGGGCGTCTGATGGTGCTGGAGTTCAGCCAGATCCCCAATGACATGCTGCAGAAGGCGTATGATCTTTACTCCTTCAACATCATTCCGCGCATGGGTCAGGCCATCGCGGGGGATCGCGACAGTTATCAGTATCTTGTTGAATCCATTCGCAAGTTTCCAGATCAGGAGGCGTTCCTCGGAATGGTCCGCGATGCGGGGTTTGAGAATGCCAAGTACCGCAATCTGAGTATGGGCATCGCGTGTCTGCATTCGGGTTGGAAGCTCTGAACCATGCGCGGCCCGCATAATCTTCTGCGGTTGGTGCGCACCGGCGCCACGCTCGAGCGTACGGGTGCTGCGCAAGAGATACTCAATGCCATGGATGCGCCGCCCTTGGTGCGCGGCGCGGTGCGGATCTTGGGCTGGCCGTTTCAATGGCTTGGCTATCGCGGCAACCCCTCGGAACCGCCGACGGTACGAGCGTTGACGGCGCTGGGACCCGCCTACATCAAATTCGGGCAGATCTTTTCGACCCGGCCCGACATCGTTGGCACCGAAATGGCGCAGCAGTTGCGGGTTTTGCAGGACAAGCTGCCTGCCTTTGATGCCCAAACGGCGAAAGCGTCGATCGCGCAAGAGCTGGGCCAGCCGGTGGAAGCGATTTTCAGCGAGTTCAGTGACCCGATTGCCGCGGCCTCCATCGCGCAGGTGCATCAGGCGCGTCTGAAGACCGGCGAAAAAGTGGCTGTCAAAGTGCTGAGACCCGGGATCGAGAAGGCGTTTCGCACCGATATTGACGCGTTCTACTTCGCAGCCAGCATGATCGAGCTGCTCTCCCCGTCTTCGCGGCGCCTGAGGCCCACGGATGTGATCGGCCATTTCGAAGGCGTCGTTCTGGGCGAGCTGGATCTGCGGTTGGAAAGCGCCTCGGCCTCGGAGTTTGGCGCCAACACGGCGCAGGATGCGGGCTTTTCGGTGCCGTCGATTGCGTGGGATTTTTCGGCCCGGCGCGTGATGACCCAAACCTGGGTCGAAGGTCAGCCTTTGGGAGACAATGATGCGCTAGATGCCGCCGGGCATGACAGGGTCGAACTCAGCGAGCGGGTGCTGCAACTCTTCCTGCGCCATGCGCTGCGGGACGGGTATTTTCATGGTGACATGCATCAGGGCAACCTGAAGGTCGCGCCCAATGGGGACGTCGTGGCCTATGATTTCGGGATCATGGGATACATCGATGAATACACCCGCAAGGTCTACGCCGAAATCCTCTTTGGCTTCATCCGCCGCGATTACCAACGCGTGGCGGAGGTGCATTTTGAGGCCGGCTACGTGCCCGCAGATCGCGATGTGAACGAGTTTGCCCGTGCTCTGCGCGCCGTGGGTGAGCCGATTTTCGGCATGGATGCCTCGCAGATATCTATGGGCGCGCTTCTCAGCTATCTCTTTGAAGTTACGGAACGATTTGGGATGGAGACGCGCACCGAACTCATCCTTCTGCAGCGTACGATGGTGGTGGTGGAAGGTGTGGCGCGCTCTCTCAATCCGCAGATTAACATCTGGCAGGTCGCGAAACCGGTGGTGGAAGAATACATCCGCCTCAATGTCGGGCCCCGCGCCGTGTTGCGTGATTTTGCCCGCACGGCCGAGGTGCTCGCGCGCTACGCCCCGCGCTTGCCGGGGATCGTGGAGGCCGCCTTGTTGCGCCAGGTTCAGGCGGACCCGGAGCCGCCAAAACGGTCGGTTTGGTCATACATGGCCTGGGCTGCCATCGGCGCCGGTCTCGGCTGCGCAATCACCCTAGTTTTTCTTTGGCTCTCTTAGCCACGACGCTCACGTTGCGCCCTTAGCGCAATCCTCCGCTGCCGCCTCAAGATTTTGGATTGTTTCATTGTTGCGACCGCACTGTTTCGCTATGGTCGCGCAAAAGTATAAACTGAGGCTGGTGGAGAAAAATTCGTGATCCGTAGGTTCGGTCTTATTTTGACCTTGCTGGCACCGCTCACGATGCCATCCTTTGCAGATGAGCGGACGCTGACGACCACGGTGACGAACAATTATGGCGTCCCCAGCGGGCTGATCGACATGCCCACAGCGGAAATGGCGCCGGACGCCCAGCTTTCGATCAATGTCACCCATTTCAGCGGCTACACTAAGAGTACGGCGACCTTCCAGCTGGCGCCCTGGTTTTCGGCCAGCTTTCGCTATACGGGCATTGATGGTCTCTCGCCTGATTTCGATATCTACTACGACCGCAGTTTCGACATCCGATTGCGACTGCTGGAAGAGACAGATTACCTCCCGGCCGTTGCCATTGGCCTGCAGGATTTCCTCGGCACGGGCGTTTTGTCCGGTGAATACGTGGTGGCGACCAAACAGTTGGGCAACCGCGTGCGGGCCACCGGTGGCATCGGTTGGGGGCGCCTGGGCAGCCGCAACAGCTTTGGCTCTTTGGGCAGCCGACCGGGCTTTTCCTTTGAAGGCGCTGGCAATGGTGGAGACTTCCGCTTTTCCGATTATTTTTCCGGCGACATGGCGTTCTTTGGTGGACTGAGCTACGACGCCACCGACAAGATCAGCTTCAGCGCTGAATATTCCTCGGACGCCTATGAATTCGAAAACCAGCAAGGCGTGTTCAGTCCGAAAAATGCCTTCAACTTTGCTGCAACCTACAAGGCCAACGACAACCTGATCCTGCGGGTCTTCGCGCTTCAGGGCAGAGAGGTGGGGCTAACGGTCAATGTCACACTCAACCCGCGCCAGCCCTCGACCGAGACGCAAGGGCCCGCGCCACTGCCGGTGTCGGTGCGTGATCCTGCCCGGATCAACGATCTTGGTTGGTCCACCAACCCGATAGAACAGATTGCGCTTACCAAGCAGCTGGAGACTTTCATCGACCAAGAAGGGCTCGATTTTGTGGGCGCGGACATCACCGACCGCACCGCCCATGTGCGCATCGAGAACGGCGTTTTCATGTCCGAGGCGCAGGCCCTGGGCCGCACCATGCGGATCATGAGCCGTATTCTTCCGCCCTCTGTCGAGACCTTTCACGTAACGGTGCAAGGCAACGGCGTGCCGTTGATGACCACCACGATGTCACGCACCGATCTGGAGCGTCTGGAATACGAAAAGGAAGATCTGGCGCTGCAGGCGGCAAGCTTTTCTGACAGCATCCGCTTTGGCGACGTGCCGGAACCGGTCGCAGAGTTCTATCCGAAATTCACCTGGAGCCTCGGGCCCATCCTGCGGTTTTCAGCCTTTGACCCCGACCAGCCGTTCCGCGCGGATCTGCGCGCCAGGGTCCGGGGCAATTATGATTTCGGGCGTGGTTGGGTGCTTACCGGTGCCGTTTCGGTGCGGTTGTTTGGCAACCTGGGCGAAACCCGTCGAACCAATAACTCGCAACTGCCTTATGTGCGGACGACATCGGCCGCCTATACCTATCGCTATGGGCCGACCCTCGATCAGCTGACCCTGACCAAGTTTGCGCGTCTCGGCCCGGATTTTTACGGCCGTGCCACGATCGGGTATCTGGAACTGATGTACGCCGGGGTCTCAGGCGAGGTGCTGTGGAAGCCCGTCGACAGCCGGCTGGCCTTGGGGATCGAGCTCAACTATGTCAGTCTGCGCGAGCAGGATCAGCGCTTCGGGCTTGCCAGCCAAACCACTCCGGGCGGCGTTATCCCCCATGTGAACGGGCACGTGTCGGCCTATTACCAGTTCGACAAAGGCTACAATGCAACTGTGCATGCCGGGCGCTATCTGGCAGGGGATTGGGGCGCGACGTTCGAGTTTTCACGCGAGTTCAACAACGGCTGGCGGGTCGGCGCGTTTGCCACCTTCACCAACGTCTCGGCCGAGGAGTTCGGCGAAGGCTCTTTTGACAAAGGCCTTTTCTTCCGCGTTCCCTTCTCCTGGATCCTGGGAAATGAAACCAAGAGTGCATATGGCGATGTGATCCGACCCATTCAGCGCGATGGTGGGCAACGGCTAGATGTGTCTACTCGGCTCTATGATAT
>JBCDKE010000118.1:0-4229 GCA_038747015.1 Pseudomonadota bacterium | reverse complement strand
CGGCCTTAGGCGCGCGCCCGGAAGCCCTGCCAAATCCAGCCGCCAGCCAGGCCCGACTGACCGATTACGCCGCGCTTGGCGAACGCCGCCAGGATACCTCGCAACAGACCGTCACGCCCGAGCGCAGGGCAGAAATTGACGCATACGTCTCAAGTCATGCGCGTGCGACCGAGGGCGACCGACGTAACACGGATCAAGTTGGCGGCACCCGAGTTGGTGAGGCCCTGCTGGGTCGCTCGGATCTGGGTGAACTGACCCCGGAAGAGCGGGAATATATGGCGCAGGAGGCGGTCGGTGTCTGGTCAAGATACGGCGCGCGTGAAAATATCACCGAAGCCGTTCAGGCAGTCCAAAGGGATGCCGCCGCTACCCGAGCACTTGCAAAGGCGCTGTCGGAAGAGGCCGCTGCTGCCGATTTTGACGCGCAAGACAACCCGCCTGTGATCGCGTCAGACACAAGCGGGCAGACATGGCAGGAGCGGCGAGAGAGGGCCAAAGCTGCTCGCGCAATTGCCAGCCGAGAGGATTTCGTCGACCATATCCGGCAGACAGCCTTCGAAGCCGATCCCATGACCGCCGCGCGCGCCTATGAGGAACGCGAGGACATCCTCGGTCGCGAAGTTATGGATATGTCGACTGACGTTCAGAGGGATGTCCTGGTGGCCGTCGCCAACCGTCAGATCAACGGTGAAGGCGCCGATCGTCTGGTCTCATCGATGTTTGTCTACGCACAATCGGGCGACATGGAGGATCCCCAAAACCAACGGGCCTTTGCAGACGCACTTGCAATGACGGCGCAGCCTGCAACGCATCCAACACCGACGGTCGAACGGCAGATCATATCGAACCGTCTCGCAGCCGTCTTGGGTGAGGGTGGCGCGCGCAATCTGCTTTTGTCGAAAAACGTGCAGCCGGAGGTGCGGGGCTGGGCGCTTGAAAACGTCATGGGCAACGGCGCCTGGAACGCCGATACGCTTTCGGACGGCTGGGAAAGCGACATTGTAACAGCAGCCTTCGGAGAACAAACGGCCGCGCAATATGCCGCGCGCGGCACCGAAGGACAGCTTCTGACAGATGATGCGCTCCTCAATACGGTCGGTCAGGCGATTGGCGAACGCCCCAGCGAACTGCCGCCCGAAGATGAAACGTCAGCGGCGCGAGAGGCACGCCTGGCCGCAGGACTTGATCATCGATACTACGGCAATGACACACGTGCGGCGACGATAGCACGCAACATTGAGGAACTGGGCGGCGGAGGGGCACGTGTGTCAGTCGTGCCGGTCTCGGTCACATCGAACGAATTCGGTGTCGCGGCCTTCAACGTTTTCCGGGTAGAACGTGCCGACGGATCGGTTGGATTTGTTGATGACCAAGGCCGCAAATACGACGATTTCGACGACTGGACCGGAAACGAGGAACTGCCGCAAGGGCAGATGACCTATCCCGCTGGGCTCGAACCCGGTGCTGCGTTGATCGATCCGAAAGCCACACGCGGGGTGGTGGACACCAATTGGGAGCGCTTTGGCCAGGTCCTGGACTGGGCGGCCGTCGGCGTGGGCGTGGTGGCCGGCGCAGCTATCGTGGTTGGAACAGGTGGAACGGCAGCCATCCTTGCCGCCGGTGCGGCCGGAGCCTACACGGCCGGGACTGCGGGTGCGGATCTTTATGAAGATCACCAACGGGGTCTCGATGTGCTTGACTTCTCGAACCCCGAAAACCGCTCACGCTGGTTGGAAGTCGCCGCAGGCACCCTGTCGGTCGGGGCGATTGGCTCCGGCATCAAAGTGGCCAATGCCGCACGCAATGGCGTGCAGGTAAGTCAAACGCTCAGCCGGACGGCTGCAGGGCTCGCTGTAGCGGCCGATACGGCGGATGCGGTGGCTATGGGGGATCAGGCGCTGCAGATGGTCCAGAACTGGGATCAAATGTCCAACGCTGATCGCGCCATGGGGATGCTTAACTTGGCCTTCTGGGGTGGCATGGGTGTTGCGTCAGCGCGCGCAGGTGGCGGTGATCTACGCGATGCGTTTAGCTTTACCCGGCTCGACAACACGTTCCGCACCGGCACGCCCTACCCCATGACCGAAGTGTCGGGGCTTGCCCCGGGTGAAATCCGCGTCGCCTACAATGAGAGCGGCGGACGCGCACGCGACATCCGGATCGAAACGGGCGGTGACGTCGCCCCCGTCGATCTGGCCCGTCACACCGAAACAGCTCGCCAAATCGAAGCCGCTGGCGGTATGCACGACCGCTTGCGCGCAATCTTAGGTGATGAGCCCCCCACCATGGGCACCGCCCCGTGGGAAGCGCGGCTTGAGCTGCAGAAAATTGATGCCGAAGCGCGGGCCATCGCGGACGAATTGGCCCAGCCCGATCTCATCCCGGATCGGGTGGCTGACCTCGAAGCGCGGCAGAGGGACCTCAACCGCGCGATCAACCTGCAAACCGAGCGTATCAACGATATCGGCGATGCCGGTCGGGGCTGGATTGGTGCGCCATCGCGGGGAACCGAGCAGGCGGAGGCCCTTGGTTGGGCGGATGCACCTGACGGCTACGCCTGGGTGGGCGGCGATGACGGCCAGCCCGTGTTGTTCGGAAATGACGGCAAAATCCCGGTGCATGAATTTGACCAGATCCGCGGCGAATTCACAGAACGCTACCGCCGCGGCGAATCCGGCAGCCTGAACCCGGAACTCAATCCGCCCCCCGGAGCGGCAAACCGGGCTATGGGTCTCGAACCCAACAATCGGATCGAATACGACAATGGACATGCCTTTGAGACCAACGCAGAAGGACATGTCTCTCGCGTAGAAGCAGACCTCACCGATCAGCCGCCTTGGGTACGCGATTCCCGTTCGCAGGCCGCTTATGGCAATCTTGGCCAGCCGGCGCGCGACTTTGACGGCGGTCACCTGATCGCGCGGATGTTTGGTGGATCTCCCGACCGCATCAATGTCGTGCCCATGGATTCGACGCTGAACCAACGCGGCCCCTGGCGGCAACTAGAACAAAGCTGGGAAGCAAGGCTTGATGCTGGTCAATCTGTCCAGGTGGAGATCGACGTGACATATCCACCGGGCGGTGGCACAGTGCCGCAGAGCTTCCGGGTGGTCGAGACCATCGACGGCGTGACAGGCGCACCGCAAACGATCTGGAACACATCAAACGGACAGAGACCCGGAGCAAGATGATGGGCGACGCCAAAGACATCTACTCAGAGATCGGACGGCTACTGTCCTCCATGGCGCCACCGGAGGCTGCCGTCATGGTTTTCATGGGCTTTCAATATGTCGGCCACGATCAAGGCGGCCCGCACTGGATCCGCGAGGACGGCAGCATCGGACGCTTCACGCGCGAACTGCGGATGCCCTTAAACGATGTGGACCGGATCAAGGAACTCATGTGGGAGTTGGGTACGAAAGAACCCTTCGTGTCGGACGAGCCCTTCACCCATTACAAAATTGAACTGACGCATGACATGAAGTTCTCGATCGACTTTGCGCATATCCCCGAAGAACAATCATGGCCCAACGTCTTCATGAAGCCGGTCGGTTCGCTGACAAAGGACGAGGCGAAAGCGCTATTTGTGCCCCATGATCACTGGCTGATCCGCAAACGTCTGCTTGAGGGCGAGATTGGAAAAGACGAATTCGATGCGGAGATCACGCGCCTCGAAGGCGCATTCGACACTCGGCGCGCTGCACAGTGACGTTTCAGAATTTCAGCCGGGACTGCTACGTCTACTAGATAGCAAAGCGCTCGCCCTCTTCCTGAAGGTTTGGTGCGGTCCAGGGGCTTCATTTTTGGGAATGCAGCTTCACATCATTCGCTCTGGCTTCTGGAGTCAGCTCAAATCCGGGATCGGGGCACTGAAAGCTGGTTCTGTGACCCGAAGGCGCCTTGCCAAAAGGGATCGGTCGAGAACCTAAACAAACGCGTGCGCCGATACCTGCCACGCGACGCCCAGCTAGCGGCCGCTCTCAAATCGCAATATGAAGGCTATTTGCGACCACCTGAACCGGACCCCCAGAAGGTGCTTGGGATGGCAAAGCCCAACTGAAGCCTTCAGAGAAGAGATGATGAAACTGAGATAGCGGAAACTGTCGGAACGACCTTTGAGACTTCACTAGTACAGCGGCGTTGGACCATCCCGTCAGCAGTTAAACCTTGATGTTGGTTGCGAGACGTAGATCGCGCCCTGCACCATTGTAGGAGCACCCATCGGAGAT
>JBCDKE010000117.1:0-4231 GCA_038747015.1 Pseudomonadota bacterium | reverse complement strand
GGCGAGGTCCGCACATCGATCAACGGCATGATGGAAAACCTGCGCCTCTAGCAGATCCGGCCCCGACGAGAGGTGCGGATGTTGGGCGACACCTCGCGCGCCGTGAAAACACCAGATTGACACCATCGTTGTTTTGTCCCACGGGGCACGCTACCTTTTTGTTATGCCCAGCGCCGGGGCAAGCGGCGCGCAGAAGAAGGAGGACAATGTCCTGTCTCTTTCGTCCGATGCGGCTCAAGCCGTGGATGCAGGGGTGAGCGCCATGCCCGCACAGCCCCAAGCGATGAGCAACGCGACCCGCGAACTCATCACCAAAACACTCACCGAAGAGAAAGCCGAAGACATCATCGAGATTGACCTGCGTGGGAAATCCGAGATGGGCGATTTCATGGTCGTGGCCTCTGGCCGTTCGACGCGCCAGGTATCTGCGCTCGCCGAAAAGATCACGGACAAGCTCAAGGCCGAGCGCGGCGTTCTCTGCAAGGTCGAAGGCAAATCCGCCGGCGACTGGGTTCTGATCGATGCTGGCGATGTGATCGTCCACATCTTCCGCCCCGAAGTGCGGGAGTTCTACCAGCTCGAAAAGATGTGGCTGGAACCCGGCAGCGATTCCGGCAACGACGCCGCCCAAGGCTAGGCGCGCAGACCTATGCGCGTCACCGTCTGCGCTGTGGGCCGGCTCCGCGCCGGGCCCGAGCGCGATTTGATCGACGACTACACCACGCGGTTCGAAAGAACCGGCCGCGCGTTGGGTCTGACATCGCTCACCATCACCGAAGTAGAGGCCAAAAAGGGCGGCGGCATGGCCGAGGAAGCCGCCCTGCTGGAACGCGCTCTGCCCTCGGGCGCAGCGCTCTGTTGCCTCGATGAAAGGGGCAAACTTCTCAGCTCTCCAGTCTTCGCGAGCCGCCTCGCCCGCTGGCGGGACGACGGCACCCAGGACCTGGCCTTTGTCATCGGCGGGGCCGACGGCATCGACCCGGCACTCCGCGCGCGCGCCGACATGGCGCTGAGCTTTGGCAAAATGGTTTGGCCGCACATGCTGGCCCGTGTCATGCTGTCAGAACAATTGTACCGCGCGGCCTCAATTCTGTCGGGGAGCCCATATCACCGCGCATAAGCCGTTTTTGGATCAATGATTTAGAGAGGTGGTCAGTATGTTCAGGGTCGGGAATCTCACCTTCGAGAGCTATCCAATCGCGTTCTTTCCTGACTGGCGAAAGGTTCGGCAATTTGATTGGCGGGAGCTCGAAATGGGCTTTACCGAGGTCGCGACCTACGACTGCAAACCGCCCAGGACGATGCCCAACCTGCCCGATTGGATCAGTCTCGCGCCCCGCATCATGACCAGCGCCCGCTCACCGCTGGGTCGGCAAAACAAAGCAGCCCGCGACGCAAGAATGGGCCGCATGGTTGCGGCATCCCAGCTTGGGACGGTTGCGAAGTTTGTGGAAACCGTAGGCAAGATGTTCCCCCGCCCCAATGCGCGGGCGCGGGTGCCAAAGGCAGACATCCTGTCCCGAATCGACAAAAACTACCGGCACGTCATCGGCTACTGGCGACAAGACAAGTTCATTCTCCTCCTCCCACGCGGACGCAACCCCCACAGTGATTTCTTGGTCTTGTGTCTGCCAGACAAAGTATATTGGTCCATCATTACAGTGGGAATTTGCGGCACCGAACGCCTCGTCGAGTCAGAGCTGAGCTTTCTCTACCCAGAGCTCGAGGTATTTCCGACTTTTGAGCAGTCCGGACCCTACAAAAAAATTGATCCGCCCAGATCCATTCCCGGAACCAAGTACCGACTTGGCGGGCCGCAATTCGATACCGATGTCCGGGAGGGCGACAAAAACAAGTTCTGGAAGGATCTGGAACGTCGCGACGCCAAGCAACGACGACGCAGCCAGGAGACCGGCAAACCTCCGGGCGTAGATCTAGGATGGCTGCGCGATTGGCCGTGGGGTGATGTTAGTTTGAGACACGCGCGACATGACGCTGAAATGAAGCGATTGAGCAAACGCTACGGCGGCACGGGCTGAACTAGAGACTGATCAGGCGAAAATGTTTGGCCGCCTGCGGATACCCGTGCCATGCTGGCAACGTGACATTATCGCGGGATGCATGGGCCCATATTGCCGGGCACCAGATCGCATCCGCAAAAGGGGAACATAGATGGCCACGATCCCGATCGGGCGGCTAAAGCTCGACACGTACCCGATCCAGATGCTGTCGGACTGGCAAAAAGTGCGAAAGCACGGCTGGCGACAGCTCGGCCTCGGCTACACCGAACTCGGCATCTATGACTGCGCGAAAAAACGATGGGCACCCAAACCGCGCAAGCAGATCCAGATTCCTGTGACGCTTCAGACCTTTTCGTTCAGCCCCATGGGCAAGCCCCTACCGCAACGCAAAAAGGCGATCGAACAGCGCATCATCGCGTCCAGCGGGTTGGGGAAAAAATTCGGATCAGCGTTGGTCTCGCGCTTTCCGGCGGCAAAGGTCGATGTCCCTCAGGAAAGGCTCGACGCGTCGCTGGACACCAACTACCGCAACCTTCTCTATTACTCGGTGAGCTATCGCTACATCCTGTGCCGACAACGCCACGCGAACCCCCATGACGACTACTTGATCCTCTCTCTCCCGGAAAAGGTCCGTTGGCATAACCTGCTGATCGGCATCTGCGGGATCGAAGAGAAGGTCTACCATGCCGAGTTCGGGCCCGGCTCAAATGACTTCTATTTCAAGTTCAAGAGCACCGGCACTTACAAAAAGCTGAGCGGCAAACCACGGCACCAAAGCGTTTTTGTAGACGCATTCGTTAACAGCAAGGGCAACGTGACACCCGTGCCATATACCGAGAATACCCAGAAATGGCGCGAAATTCTGGCCAGTGATGCCGAGCAGAAAAAGTATGCCGCCGCCAAAGCGGGTGGTTCCGCGGCGTGGGGCGGGTCTTGGTCAATCGAATTCACTCCAAACTACACCCTTCAGGACGCGCGCCACAAAGAAGAGGTCGCGCGCCTTTCCAAGAAATATGGCTAGCATCAGGATGGCGAATTCGGGCCCTCAGCCTTGCCTGAGGTTTACCACCCGCCCTGCTTTGGTAGAAGGAGGCGAGCAGCCAAAGGAGCGTCGCAATGACCCCGCCCAAACCCGTCGTTTTGTGCATTCTGGATGGATGGGGCGACAGCGACGACCATAGCGCAAACGCCCCGGCCCTGGCCGCCACACCCACCTTTGATCGCCTCCGCGCCACCTGCCCGTCGGCGCAGCTGATCACCCACGGCCCAGATGCCGGGCTGCCCACGGGCCAGATGGGCAACTCCGAGGTTGGCCATACCAATATCGGTGCGGGCCGTGTCGTCGCCATGGATCTCGGGCAGATCGATCTCGCCATCGAGGACGGATCGTTCTTTGCCAATGATGCGATCCGCGAGTTCGGCGAGGCGCTGCTCGAAACCGGGGGCACGGCGCATCTGATGGGCGTCGTCTCTGACGGTGGGGTGCACGGGCACCTGAACCACATCCTCGCGGCGACCCAGCTCTTGACCTCCATGGGCGTTCCCACCGCCATTCACGCCATCACCGATGGCCGCGACGTGGGGCCGAGCACGGCGGATGAATTCGTCTCTATCCTTGCGGAAAAACTGCCCGAGGGTGCTCATATCGCCACCGTGATCGGACGCTATTACGCCATGGATCGCGACAACCGGTGGGAGCGGGTCGGACGTGCCTTTGCCACCATGGTGCGCGGCGAGGGTGAAAGCGCAGACACAGCAGCGGATGCCGTCAGCCAGAGCTACGCCGCCGACACCACCGATGAATTCATCCTGCCCACCGCCATTGCGGGTTACGCAGGCATGAATGACGGCGACGGCCTCTTTTGCCTGAACTTCCGCGCCGACCGTGCGCGCGAAATACTCGCCGCCCTCTGCGCCTCAAATTTTGACGCCTTCGACACGGGAACGCGTCCCGCCTTTGCCGCGCAGCTCGGCATGGTGGAGTATTCCGACGCTCATAGCGCCTATCTGGCCACCGCCTATCCAAAGAGGGAGATCGTCAACACCCTGGGCGAATGGGTGGCCAAGCAGGGTAAAACCCAATTCCGCCTCGCAGAGACGGAAAAATACCCCCACGTGACGTTCTTTCTGAACGGCGGTGTCGAGACGCCCTATGAGGGCGAAGACCGCTTTATGCCGCCCTCGCCCAAGGTCGCGACCTACGACCTCGC
>JBCDKE010000116.1:0-4317 GCA_038747015.1 Pseudomonadota bacterium | reverse complement strand
CGTCGCGGATCACCGGTACAACGAGGCCCTGGGGCGTGCCGGCGGCGATGCCCATGTGGACGAAGTTTTTGTAGACGATGTCGGTGCCGTCGATTTCGGCGTTGACCTCGGGCACTTCTTTCAGCGCGTGGCAGCAGGCCTTGGTGAAGAAGGACATGAAGCCCAGTTTGATGCCGTGCTTTTTCTGGAACTCGTCTTTGTAGGCGTTCCTGAGCGCCATCACCTCGGTCATGTCGACCTCATTATAGGTGGTGAGCATGGCGGCGGTGTTCTGACTGTCTTTGAGGCGGCGCGCGATGGTCTGGCGCAGGCGGGTCATCTTCACGCGCTCTTCGCGGGCTTCATCCTCGGCGGCAACGGGCGCGCGTTGCATTTGCACAGGGGCTGCGGCGGGGGCTGCGCCGGGGGCTGGTGCTGCGGAGGCGGCCGCGGTGGCTTTGGCCACGTCGTCCTTCATGATGCGGCCGTCGCGGCCTGTGCCGGTGACTTGATCCGGGGAGAGGCCTTTTTCCGCCATGGCCTTTTGCGCCGAGGGGGCGTGTTCGATGTCTTTGCCTGTTGCGGCGGCGGTGGCCGGGGCGGTGGCCTCGTCGCTCCCTGTCGGGCGCGCCTCGGCCTTGGCGGTGCCTGCGCTCATTTCCGCCAGTTTGCCGGTGGCCTGCACGGTGTCGCCTTCCTTGGCCACGATTTTCGTCAGAGTGCCAGAGGCGGGAGCCGGCACTTCGACGGAGACTTTGTCGGTTTCCAACTCGCAGAGCATTTCGTCGGCCTCGACCGCGTCGCCCTCAGATTTGAACCATGTGGAGACGGTGGCCTCGGTCACCGATTCGCCCAAAGTGGGCACCATCACGTCGACGGTGCCGCCGCCGCTGGCCTCGGCCGGAGCGGCCGCTGGGGCGGGGTCGGCGGCTTTGGCCGGAGCTTGCGCGCCCGCGCCTTCGTTGATCGTGGCGAGCAGAGCGTCGACGCCGACAGTTTCGCCTTCGGCGGCCACGATCTCTCCCATTGTCCCGGCGACGGGGGCGGGCACTTCGACCGTGACTTTATCGGTTTCAAGCTCGCAGAGCATTTCATCGGCCGCCACCGTATCGCCGGGGGCTTTGAACCAGGTGGCCACGGTGGCTTCGGTGACGGATTCACCCAGAGTGGGAACGCGTACTTCGGTGCTCATTTTACTTTCCTTCTAGGGTCAGGGCGGCGTCCACGAGGGCGGCCTGTTGGGCTTTGTGGCTGGAGGCCAGGCCTGTGGCGGGCGAGGCGGAGGCGGAGCGACCGGCATAGATCGCCCTTGTGTGTTTGGCCTTGATGCGGGTCAGCACCCATTCGATGTTGGGTTCAATGAAACTCCATGCGCCCTGGTTCTTGGGCTCTTCCTGACACCAGACCACCTCGGCCTGTGGGAAGCGCTGCAGTTCTTTGACCATGGAGATCGCGGGGAACGGGTAGAACTGTTCGATCCGCATCAGGTAGACGTCTGTGAGCCCGCGTTTGTCGCGTTCTTCCAGCAGGTCGAAATAGACTTTGCCGGAGCACAGGACGACGCGTTTGATTTTGTCGTCGGACGCAAGTTTTGTGTCCGAGTTGCCGTATTGCGCATCATCCCAGAGAACGCGGTGGAAGCTGGAGCCGGTGGTGAAGTCCTGGGTTTTCGAGACACAGAGTTTATGCCGCAGAAGCGATTTGGGCGTCATCAGGATCAGGGGTTTGCGGAAGGTGCGGTGCAGCTGTCGGCGCAGGATATGGAAATAGTTGGCCGGTGTGGTGCAATTGGCGACGATCCAGTTGTCCTGTCCGCACATTTGCAGGAAACGCTCCAACCGGGCAGAGCTGTGTTCGGGGCCCTGGCCTTCGAAGCCGTGAGGCAAGAGACAGACGAGGCCGGACATGCGCAGCCATTTGCTTTCACCCGAGCTGATGAACTGGTCGAACATGATCTGCGCGCCATTGGCGAAATCGCCGAACTGCGCCTCCCAGAGGGTGAGCGCATTGGGTTCGGCGAGGCTGTAGCCGTATTCAAACCCCAGTACGGCATATTCGGACAGCATGGAGTCGATCACTTCGTACTGGGCCTGACCAGGGCGGATGTTGTTGAGCGGATAGTAGCGTTCTTCGGTGTCCTGATTGATCAGACCGGAGTGGCGTTGGGAGAACGTGCCGCGGGTACAATCCTGACCGGCGAGCCGGACGGGGAAACCTTCGGTCAACAAGGACCCAAAGGCCAGTGCTTCGCCCGTGGCCCAGTCGAACCCTTCGCCACTGTCAAACATGCTCGCTTTGGACTCAAGAAAGCGGGCGACGGTTTTGTGGAGCGGATACCCTTGGGGCGCAGAGGACAGCGCCTTGCCGATCTCCGAGAACGTTTCAGGCGGAATCGCTGTTTCGCCGCGTTGATAATCTTCGTCCTTGCGGTCGAGATGGGACCACTTGCCGTCAAGCCAATCGGCCTTGTTGGGCCGGTATTCTTTGCCGGCTTCGAACTCATCGGCAAGATGCGACTGAAACGCCGCTTTCATGTCTTCGATCTCACCTTCCGGGATCAGGCCATCTTTGACCAGACGTTCGGTATAAAGTGCGAGTGTTGTTTTCTGCTTCTTGATCGTTTTGTACATGATCGGGTTGGTAAACATCGGCTCATCGCCTTCGTTGTGCCCGAACCGGCGGTAGCAGATGATATCGATCACCACGTCTTTTCGGAATTTCTGGCGGAACTCCGTGGCGACACGCGCGGCATGGACGACGGCCTCAGGGTCATCGCCGTTCACGTGGAAAATGGGCGCCTCGACCATCAGCGCAATATCCGTGGGATAGGGGGAAGAGCGCGAGAAATGCGGCGCAGTGGTGAAGCCGATCTGGTTGTTGACCACGATGTGCATTGTGCCGCCGGTTTTATGCCCTTTCAGGCCGGAAAGACCGAAGCCTTCGGCGACGACGCCTTGGCCTGCGAAGGCGGCATCACCGTGAAGGAGGATGCCGAGGACCGAGGTGCGTTCGTTGTCGTTGAACTGATCCTGCTTGGCGCGGACCTTGCCGAGCACGACGGGGTTCACGGCCTCCAGGTGGGAGGGGTTGGCGGTGAGCGAAAGGTGCACGGTGTTACCATCAAATTCCCGGTCTGAGGAGGCGCCGAGGTGGTATTTCACATCGCCGGAGCCATCCACATCTTCGGGTTTGAAGCTGCCACCTTGAAACTCGTTGAAAATGGCGCGGTAGGGTTTGGCCATCACATTGGCCAGCACCGACAGACGCCCCCGGTGGGGCATGCCGATGATGATTTCCCGCACGCCCAACTGACCGCCGCGTTTGATCACCTGTTCCATGGCGGGGATCAGGCTTTCGCCGCCATCAAGGCCGAAGCGCTTGGTGCCCATGTATTTGACATGGAGGTATTTCTCGAAGCCTTCGGCCTCCACCAGTTTGTTCAGGATCGCCTTGCGGCCTTCCCGGGTGAAGCTGATTTCCTTGTCGTAGCCTTCGATGCGTTCCTTGAGCCAGCCGGATTGTTCGGGGTCGGAGATGTGCATGTATTGCAGCGCGAAGGTGCCACAGTAGGTGCGTTTGACGATCTCGAGGATTTCGCGGATCGAAGCGACTTGGAGCCCCAACACATTGTCGATGAAAATGGGGCGATCCATATCGGCCTCGGTGAAGCCGTAGGATTTTGGATCAAGTTCGGGCCGGTGGGGCATTTCGCGCAAACCGAGCGGATCAAGATCAGCCGCCAGATGCCCCCGGATGCGGTAGGCGCGGATGAGCATGAGGGCGCGCACGCTGTCGAGCACGGCGCGTTTGACGGCCTCGTCGGAAACCTCGACGCCTTTTTCCTCGGCCTTGGTTTTGATTTTCTGCGCGACGTCTTTCTTTTCGACCTCAACTGGGTATTCGCCCGTCAGCGCGCCGGTGAGATCGTCATTGGGCTGCGGCGGCCAATCGGCGCGCGCCCAGGAGGGGCCAGCGGCTTCACGTTTGACCTCAACCTCGCCGTCGCCGAGGCCCGCGAAAAAGGCCTGCCAGGCTTCATCAACCGCGTTGGGGTCATTGGCGTAGCGGGCATAGAGCTGCTCCAGATACTCGGCATTGTGGCCTTGCATGAAGCTTGATGCATGGAACTGGTCGTTGGGGGATTGGTCGGTCATGGGTGGGATCCTCCCATGGGTTGGGTCTTGTGAGATATCATTGCGAAACCTTCATGAACTCGGTGTGGATGACGTATGACGGTGGCATGTGATCGGGGAACTGCGCCTCGTCGAAAACGCTCATCTGCATGCGCGCGGCACCAACTCGTTTTTGTTCTGCGCGGTAAAACGGAGCTGGTAGAGG
>JBCDKE010000115.1:0-4627 GCA_038747015.1 Pseudomonadota bacterium | reverse complement strand
TGGCACGGTCGCTTCTTTAAGACCCGCAGCCTCGCGGCAAAAGTTGTGAGCGCTGGTAAAGTGCGGGTTAACACAGTGCCAATTTCCAAGCCATCGAGGTCGGTAGGCCTTCAGGATGTGTTGACCTTTCCCCAGGGAAAATTTGTACGTGTTATCAAGATTTTGGCCGTGGGCGAACGCCGAGGGCCGGCCCCCGAGGCGCGAGCGCTCTATGAAGATCTTGCGCCGCCTGCTGTGCCAAAGCAAGATGATGCTAAGATCCTAGGTCGCAACCCCGGCCACGATCGCACTGGCCGTCCCAGTAAAAGGGATCGTCGAGCCATCCAGCGCCTTGAAGGCACAGGTCGCCAAGACTAACTTCTGCCCCAAGCAAAGGAACGCAGCCTTCATGACGTATGTGGTCACCGACAATTGCATTGCGTGCAAATACACCGACTGTGTCGAAGTGTGCCCGGTGGATTGTTTCTATGAAGGTGAGAATACATTGGTGATTCACCCAGACGAATGCATCGACTGTGGGGTTTGCGAACCTGAATGTCCTGCAGATGCTATCCGTCCGGATACCGAACCGGACATGGAAAACTGGGTGGAATTCAATCGCAAATACTCTGAGCAGTGGCCCAATATCATCACCAAAAAAGAACCGATGGAAGGATACGAGGAGAAAGACGGGGAAGAGAACAAACTAGAGAAATACTTCTCTCCGAACCCAGGCGAGGGCGGCTGACGCTACGTTAGCTTTTGCACTGAACCCGCTGATCAAGCGCCCCTTTTGTCGCGAGGCCTTCAAATTAGGCGATTCGTGTGCTACATTCTCAGTGAATGAAACTGTAGTTGCAGCCATCCATCGCACGCGCATCGGATGGTTTTTTTGACCCGAAACATTCCATTGCGCATCCAACGCCCGTTGGTGCCCATGGAACTTGTGTCGCCTGATGTGCGGCATCCTTGAGGAAGGAACCAAATGAGCAAAGGCAAGAAGAGCGAGTTTAGCCCGAACGATTTTGTCGTTTACCCAGCACATGGCGTTGGCAAGATCGTGTCAATTGAGACTCAGGAAGTCGCTGGTTTCGAGCTGGAACTCTTTGTAATCTCTTTCGAAAAAGACAAAATGACGCTGCGGGTACCCACCCACAAGGCAACGGATGTGGGCATGCGACCTCTAGCTGGCCCAGATGTGGTGAGCCAGGCAATGCGTACACTTAAAGGGAAAGCCAAGGTGAAAAGGGCTATGTGGTCCCGCCGAGCGCAGGAATACGAACAAAAGATCAATTCAGGTGACTTGATCGCTATTGCCGAGGTTGTACGCGATCTTCATCGCTCGGACGATCAGCGTGAGCAGAGCTATTCTGAGCGCCAGTTGTACGAAGCAGCGCTCGAGCGGCTTACGCGTGAGATTGCGGCCGTGAATGGTGCCGACGAAGCCATGGCTGCCGAAGAGATCGGAGCAGTTTTGATGTCGCGGGCCGCCGCCGCTTAGGCGGAGGCTACGATTACGGAATAGACGGGGCGCCTGCGGGCGCCCTTTTCGTTTCACCCTAGCATCAGAAAAGTGAGCCACCCTACCAACTGGGTGACCTGTTGGGTTGCGCCGAGAATGTCGCCTGTTTGACCGCCGATCTTCCTGAGAGCCAACGCTCCCATAGCTGCGGCGCTAACGGCGAGCAGCGCAATGATGATCAACGCGTCCCAGCCTAATGGGACAATGAAGGCGATACCGATTAGCGCCGCCAGCGCGGCTGTTTCGACCGGTGGTCGCCCTACGGCGACGCTAACCCCGTTTCGGCGAGCATGCGGTAAGCGCATCACGGCGGGCATCACAGCACGCGATGCGGCTGGCATTGCGACCAACGCCCAAATATGACCGTCATCCAATAGCGCTGAAACGACGAGCCAATGAAGAAGCAACGCAGATGCGAGTGCCAGCACGCCATATGTACCTATCCGGCTATCTTTCATGATCTCTAAACGCCGGGCATTATTAGAGCCGCCCCAGAACCCGTCCACGGTGTCGGCGAGGCCGTCTTCGTGGAGTGCGCCAGTGACAAACATCATCGCCACCAGACCAAGGGCGGCCGCAATACCCGTAGAGAGACCCAGGAAAAGGGCGCAGTATGTGATCGCAGCAAACCCTGCGCCAATGACGAGGCCTGCAACAGGATAGGCCCAGGAGCTGCGTGCACCGCGAGCGGTCGCCCATTCGCCGTCAACTTTGACCGGCAACCGTGTGAGAAAGCCCAAAGCGGCAGATACGTCGCGGCTGTCTAGCAATTTGTCGTTGGCCATGGCGCGTCTCCTTGCGTCTCGTATATCTGCCGATAAAGAAGCACCAAAGACCGTACAAGATTGGGATACTTATGGCCGATTTTTCTTCGCTTGCTGAGTTCGCTGTACTGCTGGGGACAGCACCTGGACCTGATGCAGCGGCAATTGCCGCGGCGAAGGCACGGAACGGCCAGCTTACTAAACCGCCAGGTGCGTTGGGTCAGATGGAGACGCTGGCAATCTGGGCCGCCGGTTGGCAAGGGACGGATCGTCCGCAGATGAATGCGCCGCAGATTTTGGTTTTCGCGGGCAACCACGGCGTCGCAGCTCGCGGCGTTTCGGCCTTTCCCGCAGAAGTCACGCACCAAATGGTTGCTAACTTTGAACAGGGTGGTGCAGCGATCAATCAGCTGGCCAAGGCGTTTGGCGCGACGATGAAGGTCACGGCGCTCGATCTAGATGTTCCAACGGCAGACTTCACCGAAGCGCCGGCAATGAGCGAAGAAGAGTGTGTGGCAGCGTTGGCAGCAGGGTGGGACGCCGTAGATCCTGGCGCAGATGTACTTGTGACGGGTGAGATGGGCATTGGTAACACGACCTCTGCGGCGGCCATTGCGACTGCGCTTTATGGTGGCGAGTGGGTTGGCCGAGGTACCGGAGTCGACGACGCAGGGCTCGAGATAAAGCGGCAAACTGTGGTCAGCGGCGTGACGCGACATGCGCCTTGCAGCGGGCTTGAAGCTCTCGCGCGCCTTGGGGGGCGTGAGATTGCAGCCATGGCGGGTGCCATTGCCGGAGCACGAGCGCATTCCGTGCCCGTCATCTTGGATGGGTTCATCTGTACGGCTGCCGCGGCGACGCTTCATGCCACTGATGCGCGCGCATTGGACCATTGCGTCGCAGGGCACCAGAGCGCAGAAGCGGCCCATGCTTTGATGCTGCAAAAAATTGGCAAAGAACCACTGCTTCAGCTTGGATTGCGGCTGGGCGAAGGGTCTGGTGCTGCGTTGGCGCTGGGCGTTCTAAAGGGCGCCTTGGCCTGTCATTCGGGCATGGCGACCTTTGCTGAGGCCGGTGTGAGCGAGGGCTAAAAAGCCAGTTACCCTCTCGTCCTGAACATGGGTGCGTCTAAGGCGGTAATCGCGATCTCTGTGGACGCGGGCTAGCCCGTGGGGATCTCTAAGGTGATGTTGCGTCCGCGTTTGACGTAGCGCAAGGCGCTTTCACTGATCGCGGCAACTGTGCCGCCATCCATTTTATCGCCCACCTGGACCTTCACGAAGCGTCCGTTGGCAAGGCGCACCAGCGCACTGCGGCTGGCGGGTTTTCCATAGACCCCGATCAAGTTCACCCGGCGAAGGCGGATCGCATTACTTGTCGTTGCTGCGCGCGCGACCGATGCTCTGGTTGGAGCGGTCGGGCTTGTGACACGAGGCGCAACAGGTGCTGCGACGGCCACAGTAGAAGGCTGCGAAGCGCGCGTATTCGCAATGATCTGTTCGGCGTTGCGAGGTCTACCATTGGGTCGCAGGGAATTCGCGACCGCCAGTTGCGAGGCCGGAGCATCTGGTACGATGATTTCCTCTGGTGCTTTGGCCGTTTCCGGCCGTAACTGCGGCCGGAATACCGCTAGTTCCGCGCGAGACAACCCGCCTAGTTGCTGGCGTTCTGTGTCTTCGATGAGCGTTTCAGGGCGCGCCTGTGGACGGAAGGCCGCGAGACGTGCAAACTGATCTTCTTGCACCTTTTCCTCAGGCACACGGAGCGGAGGGGTTACTGTTGGTCTGCCAGCGTAAACCGTGAAGCCAAGCGGAGAAAGCGCGCCCTCCGCGGTAGCTACTATGCGCCCATCGGAGTCAAACGCGAAACGCAGGTCTGGGGCAGGGGGAAGCGTTTGGCCCGCAAGGCGGCGGTCGCTGTCGAACGCTTCTGGCGCCTCTAGGGCGACCGCGTCGCCTGTGGTCAGTGCGGTGTCAATTGAGGTAAGATAAAAGCTGTCGAGTTCAGACGGTACGGGCGGGGACGGTGCTGCGGGCGCGCGTTGCCAGATGCCTGTCGCGGCGTAAAGCCGTTGCAGCTCCGCCTCGGACAAGATCGACGGGGCCGGGGTGGACGCCGCCGACAACTCGCTGTCCGGTATTGCTTCCTCGCCTTCTTCGACAGCAGAGTCAGGAAGGACTTCTTTAGGCGGATCGAGCAGAGATCTGTCCAAAGGCGCAGGGGCGATGGCGGCGATGTCCGGTGCTGGATCCGTGTCGTCGGGGAAAGAAAGCGCAGCTGTTGAAACCTGTGGTCCGTCGGCGACGTTTTTTTCGAATAATCGTGCGAGGCCGTTTTCCGATACGGTTGCCCAGGCGGCGAC
>JBCDKE010000114.1:0-4707 GCA_038747015.1 Pseudomonadota bacterium | reverse complement strand
TTCGCCGCCTGCGCCGCGGCCGTGCGTGTCAGAGCATTGAACAAGGTCGACTTGCCCACATTCGGCAACCCGACGATTCCCATTTTGAAACCCATGACAGACCTTTCCGGCTGGTTTTCGGCGCCTTCTATGCCCAAGCGTGCGCTATGGCAACGCGCCTAGTCCGAAAGCGCCAGCCGCAGGCCCAGAAATCCGAAAGCCCCAGCAAAACATCGCCGGATCCAGTTTAGAACAATGGGTCGGCCCATGACATAAGCGCGGGCCGCGGCGGCAAACGCGCCGTAGCCCACAAAGACCACGAAGGTCATTGCCATGAAAACAAGGGCAAAACCAACAAGCTCAGCAGTGGCCCCGGCAGAGGTGGATGTGACGAATTGCGGAAGAAAAGCCAGAAAAAACAATGAGAGCTTCGGGTTCAGCACATTGATCAGGGCACCGGTAACGCCAACATGGACTAGGCTTTTCGCTGTCTTCTGTTCAGCGACATCTAGCGCGCCGCGTTCTTTCAGAATAGTCCAGGCCATGTAAAACAGGTAAAACGCGCCGAGCACTTTCATCACCTGAAACGCAAGCGCACTGGTATGGAGCAAAGCCGAGAGGCCGACGATGCTCGCCATGGCGGCGGGCACGATGCCCATTGTGCAACCAAGAGCCGCCGCTATGCTCGCCCTGAACCCGCGTCCAAGACCGACCGCCAGGGTGTAAAGAACCCCCGTCCCCGGAAGTAAAACCACAACGAGGGACGTCAGAAGAAATTCGATCGACATAAGCACCTCCGTGCGCGGTGCCAGACTTCCGCTCAGTGTCCGGTCTGTCAACACCACGAAATCCGCATTTGCGCACATTTATACTGCGCTGGCGTTGCTGAGGAATTGAACCGCGACCAGCAGACACGATAATCCCCGTAAAAAACCGCGATGCCATTGATTTATCTTTGGGCTTTCGTCAAAGGAAGTAAGCCCACCCAAACAGCGATCAAAAGGGAAGTCCATGTCACGTATCGACGCCAAATTCGAAGAGCTGCGCGCAAACGGGCGCAAGGCCTTTGTCTCCTACATCATGGCGGGCGATCCGGACTACGACACCTCGCTTGAGGTGGTGAAGGGTTTGCCGGAGGCCGGCGTCGACATCATCGAGCTGGGTCTGCCCTTTACCGATCCAATGGCCGATGGACCGACGATACAGTTGGCGGGCCAGCGCGCTTTGGAAGCGGGCATGACGCTAAAGCGTACGCTGGATATGGCCCGCGCGTTCCGCGAGGGTGATGATACCACGCCGATCGTGCTCATGGGCTACTACAACCCGATCTTTCACCACGGGGTCGACGCCTTCCTTCAGGATGCGAAAGCGGCGGGCATCGACGGGCTGATCGTCGTGGACCTCCCACCGGAGGAAGATGACGAGCTGTGCATTCCAGCGCAGAAGGCCGGTTTGAACTTCATCCGGCTCGCCACCCCGACGACGGATGACAAGCGCCTTCCCAAAGTGCTGACCAATACGTCCGGTTTCGTGTACTACGTGTCGATCACCGGCATAACTGGCGCCGCGGCTGCGCAATCCGCCGATGTGGCGCCCGAAGTGGCCCGCATAAAGACCGCCACGGACCTACCCGTGGTTGTCGGCTTCGGCATACGAACGCCGGAAAGCAGCCGCGACATCGCCTCTGTTGCCGATGGTGCAGTCGTAGGCTCTGCGATCGTGGCCAAGCTGGCAGCGGGCGAGACCCCAGCCGAGGTCCTGAGTTTCGTGAAAGGACTGGCCGAAGGTGCCCACGCCGCATAAAACCAAACGCCTTTCTCGAATGGACAGCCACAAAGCACCGTTTTAGGCTGCTCGCGCGTCAGCAACCGAGAAGACCGAATGCCTGTCATCACCTGTATTGAGGATCTGCACCGGATCTATCGCCGCCGCGTGCCGAAAATGTTTTACGACTACACTGAAAGCGGCAGCTGGACCGAGCAGACCTTTCGCGAGAACAAGACCGACTTTGAGCGGATCTATCTGCGCCAGCGTGTGGCTGTCGACATGTCCGGGCGCAGTACGGCCAGCCGGATGATCGGGCAGGATGTGGCGATGCCGGTGGCACTGGCGCCTGTGGGCCTCACCGGCATGCAAAATGCCGATGGCGAGATCAAGGCGGCCCGAGCGGCGGAAAGGTTCGGCGTGCCTTACACGCTCTCGACCATGTCGATCTGCTCCATCGAGGATGTGGCCGAGCATACCTCCAAGCCGTTCTGGATGCAGGTCTATACCCTCAAAGACGACGACTTCATGCAGCGCCTCTTTGACCGGGCCAAAGCCGCCAAGTGCTCTGCCGCAATCATCACGGTTGATCTGCAAGTGCTGGGCCAGCGCCACAAGGACATCAAGAACGGCTTGAGCGCCCCGCCCAAACCGACCCTGCGCAACATGATCAATCTGATGACCAAGGTGCCCTGGGGCCTTGAAATGCTGGGCACAAAGCGCCGGTTTTTCGGCAATATCGTGGGTCATGCTAAGGGGGTGACAGACCCGACCTCCCTGTCCTCCTGGACAGCGGAGGCCTTTGACGAGGCGCTGGACTGGGAGCGGATCAAGGTCTTTCGCAAAATGTGGGACGGCCCGCTGATCATCAAAGGCATCATTGACCCGCGCGACGCGATGGCCGCGCTCGACGTCGGTGCCGATGCGATCGTGGTTTCCAACCACGGGGGACGGCAGCTTGATGGCGCGCTCAGTGCCATCCGCGCTCTGCCCGCCATTCTCGATGCGGTCGGTGACAAGATCGAAGTGCATCTCGACAGTGGTATCCGATCGGGTCAGGACGTGCTCAAGTCGCTCGCGATGGGAGCCAAGGGGGCCTATATCGGTCGCGCCTATGTCTACGGTTTGGGTGCCATGGGAGAAGCGGGCGTGACCAAAGCGCTGGAAGTCATTCACCGCGAACTTGATCTGTCGATGGCCTTCTGCGGGCGAACCGACGTCACCGAGCTGGACCACGATATTCTCATGGTCCCTAAAGGATTCGAGGGCGATTGGGTTTAGGCTTCGAGTGGCGTTCGCAAGATGACGAGGCGAACGCCTTTTGCAGGAATGACCCGAAGCCGTCCGTGTCAGTCGGAAAGCGCGGCCGTAACCTCGCGCGCTGCTTGCTTTCCAGACATATGAGCCCCCGCCACCGTGGCCCAATAGCCCAACGCCATGGCCTCGCCCGCAAACCATAGCCGATCCGCCACGGGCGGGCGCAGTGCGTCCCGACTGCCCGCGCCGCCGGGCTCGGCCGAGGCATAGGCTCCTTCGAAAAGCGGATCGGTCGACCAGTCCGTGACGTCATGGGCCGTAAGTGCGGCGTCGACTTTGCTGCCGAAAATGCTCTTGAGTTCTGACAAAACGAAATCGAGCGCGGCGGGTTTACCGGCGAGCGCCATCTGTCTGGCAAACTCCCCGCCCAGATCGCAATAGGTGATACCGGTGCCTCCAGCGTCCACTAAAGCTGCAAATCCTTGTGGATCGCCGTCCACGGATTTCTCGATCTTGTAGCTGAAGTATCCGTCTTCTCCGACACCAAAGAAGTTGTCGCTGAATTGTAGGGCGACGTGATTGTAGTGCCCCATTGTCAATTGTGCGATCGCTTCCTGCTTGGCGTCCGGCAAGGGCGGGTCGAACCGTATATGCCCCGCCTTGAGCACACCCATGGAGACGGTGCAGACCACCGCGCGGGCGGTGATCGTCCCTGTATTGGTCTCGACCTCAACCCCCTGCCCGCCATATCGAATGGTGTGCGCCGTCACGCCCAGATCCGCGGCGACATCGCGCGCACTATGAGTAAAAAGCGCACCGAAACCTTCGCGGCAATAGGCATCCTCGCCTCCGGCGCCGGTATACCAGTCAGCAATAGAGAATCCGTCCAGATCCTTGGCCATCTCATAGCCGCCGATCAAGAAGTTCACAGTGGGTTCCCACTCTCCCAGATCGGGAACCACACTCGCGGGCGATACATCCTGTCCGCGCGCACCCGCGCTCAGGATCGCCTCCATCGCGCGGCCATAGGCGGTGTCATAGGCCGTTGACTCCGCCGGTGTCGCCAGCCGGTCGCCCACATACATCACCTCCGCCGACGGCGCGAGATAGACGTCGAAATCGTTGGCACGACCATAGGCCACGAACGGATTGCTGTCTTGCGTATGCAGCCAGTGCGCCCCCACATCGTAGGGTTGGCCGAACGTCGCGGTCTCCGTCAGGACCCGTCCACCGACACGCTGCGATGCCTCGATCAGCGTCACATCCAGACCCGTCGCGCGCAGATCGCGGGCCGCTGCGATCCCGGCCGCGCCCGCGCCGATTACAACCACATCGACCGAAGCGGCACGCGCACGGCCCGGAATCAGGGGGGCGGCCAGAAGCGCGGCGGCCGACGCTATCGTTGTTCGTCTTGTAAAATGTGTCATGGGTCCTCTCAATTGTTGTTAAAGCCCGGGCCCGCACGTTGCGAAGACTTGGACCGCAACGTGCCCAACGTCATTCTCAGAACAGACAAGGCAATATTTTGATCAAATTTTCAAGCAAAATGAATGACCGTTCAATGAATATCCATTCAAGTTCGGGCAGGGCCCAGATCTCCACGCCCAACCGATACCGGACATCACTATATTTCGCTTCCAAACGCCTATGATCCGGTCTATACGCCCGGCTTCACACGGGGTGACAGCCTTGGAGGCACCCCAGATT
>JBCDKE010000113.1:0-4887 GCA_038747015.1 Pseudomonadota bacterium | reverse complement strand
GGCCCGAGGATTTCGTGACCGAGGGCTTCAATGGTGTGATGTGCGTCGAGGCGGGTGGCCCTCCGGCGGGCACCGGCTGTGGTGGCTATGTCGTGGGCCAGACGGTGAAACTGCTCAAGCAGCACCACATGCTCGACTCAACGGATGTCGTGATCTTCGATGTGCTGGGGGATGTGGTCTGCGGTGGATTTGCCGCTCCGCTTCAGCATGCCGACCGCGCGCTGATCGTGACCGCCAACGACTTTGATTCAATCTACGCCATGAACCGCATCATTGCCGCGGTTCAGGCCAAGTCGAAGAACTACAATGTGCGCCTGGCGGGATGCGTGGCCAACCGGTCCGACACCACCGAGGAGGTCGACAAGTTTTGCGACGTGGTGGGCTTCAAGCGTATCGCGCATATGCCCGCCGTGGACGCCATCCGCCGCTCGCGGCTGAAGAAGAAGACGCTCTTTGAGATGGAGGACGACGAGGACATCGTGCAGTGCCGTGCTGAATATGTGCGGCTGGCCGAGACGCTCTGGAACGGGACCGATCCTCTGGCCCCTGCCCCCCTGCCCGATCGCGAGATCTTTGAACTTCTTGGGTTTGACTGATGAGCTATGACCGCACCCGCGCGCGCGTCGAGGATTACTTCGACAGGACCGCCACCCGCACATGGGAGCGGCTGACGTCGGATGCGCCGGTCTCGCGTATTCGGCAGACCGTGCGCGCCGGGCGCGACGAGATGCGCGCACTGATGCTCTCGCGCCTGCCCCGGGATCTGACAGGCCGTCGCGTGCTCGATGCAGGCTGTGGCGCGGGACAGATGACCGCGGAACTTGCCCTGAGGGGCGCCGAGGTCGTGGCGGTCGACATCTCGCCCTCGCTGATCGAGATAGCGCGGGAGCGTCTGCCGGAACGTCTGCGAAACCAGGTCTCCTTTCGTGCCGGTGACATGCTGGACCCGGATCTTGGACAGTTCGACCACGTCCTGGCGATGGACAGCCTGATTTACTACACGAAAGAGGACATAGCCGCCGCCATTGGCACCTTGGGGTCGCGGGCGCGCGAGAACATTGTCTTCACGATTGCGCCGCGTACGCGCGCGCTGATGGCAATGTGGTATGCGGGCAAGATCTTTCCCCGGAGCGACCGCTCGCCGGTGATGATCCCCCATGCACCCGCCGAATTGGCGCTGGTCCATAGCAGCCTTGGCGGGGACGGCGCGCTCTACTCCTTGGGCCGCATCACGTCGGGCTTCTACATCAGCGCAGCGATGGAGTGGCGCCGATGAGAGGGGCCGCGCTCAAATCTCTGAGCCTTAAGGCGCTGCCGTTTGCGGATGCCGCGAGCGAGGGCCTGCCGATGGGGCAGTTGCTGCGCCTGTCGCTCTTTCAGGTCTCGGTCGGCATGGCCACGGTGATGCTGCTCGGCACGCTCAACCGCGTGATGATCGTCGAGCTATCAGTGCCGGCCACCATCGTGGCGGTGATGATCGCCCTGCCGGTTCTGATCGCGCCATTCCGGACGCTTCTGGGCTACCGGTCCGACACCTATCGCAGCGCGATCGGGTGGAAACGAGTGCCCTATCTCTGGTTCGGTTCGCTCTGGCAGATGGGTGGGCTGGCGGTCATGCCCTTCGCCCTGCTGGTGCTCTCGGGACAACAGGTCGTCGGCCCCTCTTGGGCAGGTGAGGTGCTGGCAGCTCTCGCATTTCTGATGACCGGGCTGGGTCTGCATATGACGCAAACCGCCGGTCTCGCCCTCGCCACGGACCGGGCCGACGAGAAAACGCGCCCGCGTGTTGTGGCGTTGCTTTACGTGATGTTCTTGCTGGGCATGGGGGTCTCGGCCATTCTGATCGGCTGGCTGCTGCGCGACTTTGACGAGATCCAGCTGATCCGTGTGGTGCAGGGCGCCGCGCTGGCGGGTATCATCCTCAACCTGATCGCCCTGTGGAAGCAGGAAAAGGTCCGCCCGATGAGCAAGGCGGAGCGCGCGGCCCCGCGTCCACCTTTCCGTGAGGCCTGGACAGACCTGATGCGCGGTGGCGAGGTGGGCCGACTGCTGGGCGTCGTGTTCATCGGCACGATGGCCTTCAACATGCAGGACGTCCTTCTCGAACCCTATGGTGGCGAGATTCTGGGGCTGTCGGTGGCGGCGACAACCACGCTGACCGCGATCTGGGCCACGGGCGCGCTGGCCGGCTTTATTCTCACAGGTCGGCAGCTTGCACGGGGGTCGAATGCGTACCGGCTGGCCGCGATGGGCGTGCTGATCGGGATCTGGGCGTTTTCGATCGTGGTTTTTGCCGCGCCTTTCCAGTCCCCGGTCCTGTTCTTCGCAGGCGCCGGTTTGATCGGGCTCGGCAGCGGCATCTTTGCCGTGGCGACCCTGACCGCGGCCATGACAATGCCGGCGCGTGGTTTGGCCGGTCACGGCTTGGCCCTGGGAGCCTGGGGCGCTGCGCAGGCCACCGCGGCGGGTCTGGCCATCGCTCTCGGCGGTGCGTTGCGTGACACAGTCAACGTGCTTGCGTCCAGCAATGCTCTGGGCGAGGCGCTTAACACGCCGGCGACAGGGTACTCTGTTGTCTATCACACTGAAATTGCGCTTCTTTTCCTGACGCTGGCCGCGCTTGGCCCCCTCGTGCGCTACTCCCCGCCAGCCCGGAAACAAGAGGAAGTGTCTCAAACGGCCCGGATTGGGCTGGCCGATTTCCCGACGTGATCCGTCGACCAAAGAAAGGACGATATCATGGATAGTACCTTTTATGCCAACGTGGACCTGGCGACAGTCTCGATCTGGCTGTTCTGGCTCTTCTTCGCGGTGCTGATTTTCTACATTCAGCGCGAGAACATGCGCGAAGGATATCCGCTTGAGGATGATGACGGCAACGTTGCCGCGAACCAGGGGCCCTTTCCCGTGCCAGAGGACAAGACATTCCTTTTGCCGCACGGCCAGGGGGAACTGACAGTCCCATCGGGTCAGCGCGCGGACCGGCAAAACCTGCCCCTTGAGAGAACGTCACTGGCGGGCGGTTACCCGTTCGAGCCGATCGGCGATCCTATGAAAGACGGCGTCGGCCCGGCCTCCTGGGCCAACCGTGAGGACAAGCCGGAATTGGACGGCCATGGTCATCCGAAGATCGTTCCCATGGCATCGCTGGAGGATTTTCGCGTCTCCGCCGGTGTCGACCCGCGTGGCCTGCCCGTGGTGGCAGGTGACAGCAGCGTCGTGGGCAAGATCACCGATCTCTGGATCGACAGCCCGGAACAGATGGTCCGGTATCTGGAGATGGAGCTTGACCCAGACTACGGCTCGGGCAAGCGGCTTGTGCCTTACAACCTCGCACGGATCAAACCCAAAATGGTCAAGGTCCGCTCGATCTTCGGCAAGCATTTCAACGATGTGCCGCAGCACGCCTCGGCGCGTCAGGTGACCAAGCTCGAAGAGGATAAAATCACTGCCTATTACGCGGGTGGCAGCATGTATGCCAGCGCGGAACGTTTCTCGCCGAAGATCGGCTGACACCTACCCCCACCGCGCGCCTGATCGGGACGGGACGCGCGGCGGGTCGCAAAACGAAAGGAGGGATTCGATGAGCCATGACGACGATATGATGAAAGGGGTGCCGGAACCCGGCCTGCCCGAAAAACTGCCCGCTGACGAAGAGATCCTCTGGCAGGGTCGTCCTCAGGTCTGGGCGTTGACCTGTGAGTCACTGAACCTGAAATGGGTGATCGGGTACTTTGTCCTGGTCTGGCTGTGGTGGGCAGGCACGCTGACCGATCAGGTTTCTTTTGCTCAGGCGCTGGTGGCCGCCTCGCCCTTGCTGGGTATCTGCGCGGTGGTCGTGCTCTTGCTGCTTGGGCTTGGCTGGGCGCAAGCGTCCGCGGCTACCTACACGATCACCAACAAACGCGTTGTGATGCGCATTGGTGCCGCGCTGACGATGACGCTCAACCTGCCGTATTCGAAGATCGAGCGCGCCGATCTGTCCCTGCGCAAACGCGGCGGGGTGGGCACGATCGCCTTCGACCTGACAGATACAACGAAGCTCAGCTACCTGGTCTGCTGGCCCCATGCCCGGCCTTGGTATCTTCGCAAACCGCAACCGGCGCTGCGCTGTGTGCCAGACGCGGCGCGCGTCGCGGGCATCCTGGGCGAAGCCGCGGAGGCGCAGATTCACGCCCCGCGCATTGAACGCATCGAGACACCGGTCACACGCCCCGTATCAGGCGGCGGCGCAACCGTTGCGGCCGAATAGGGGGGCGCATCATGGCTAAAACAGATCTGCACCTTCAGGACATCGACGCCCATCAGGCGGCGGTTGACGAAGTCTATGACAAGGAGCGCATCCAACGTATCATGATGCGCGGGGTCTTCGTCCTGCTGATGGTCATTCTCGCCCTTGTCGCCCTGTCGAGGCTCACGGACCGCCCTCTGGTCGCCGTTCCACCGGTGACTGAGGTCGTCGATACCCGTGAGATCGTGCTCGAAAGCGACACGTCTGGTCGCGCCTTCGTGCGCGATGTCGACGGAACAGTCTTGGTGGATCTCGGCCCAGGTGAGGGCGGATTTCTGCACACAATGTGGCGCGCGGTCCAACGCGAGCGCGTCCGCTACCGGGTCGATCAGGGCGGCCCGGTCACGGTCAATCTGCACGAGGATGGACGGCTTCGGCTGTTCGACCCCTCAACCGGAGGGACCATCGATCTGAACGCGTTTGGAAGCAAGAACATCGGCGCCTTCCGGGCGCTGCTGGAAGATTAACGTAACCAAGGTGAAAGAGGAGGAAGCCAAAATGGGATGGCTGACAAAATCGATCGAACACGCACCTTGCACCGTCGAGGTGAGTCACTGCTTCGAGAGCCTGCACGCGCATGTGCGGTTCAACAACGG
>JBCDKE010000112.1:0-4903 GCA_038747015.1 Pseudomonadota bacterium | reverse complement strand
GGGCCTTGAGGCCCAGCGGCAACCGCCACCCAAAGGCCGCGACCATGGCGCCGAACAGCGTCAGGATCATCACCCAAAGGAGCATCGACCCCTCATGGTTCCCCCAAACTCCCGTGATCTTGTAGAGCAGTGGCTTGGCCGAGTGCGAATGGCTCGCAACCAACTTGACCGAAAAGTCGGATACCACAAAGGCGTGGGTGAGCGCCGCGAAGCTGATCGCGACGAGGATGAACTGCATAATCGCCGCCGGCGCCGCCGCGCGCATCCAGTCCTGCCAGCCGCGCGCCGCGCCGTAAAGCGGTACGCTCATCTGGAAAAGCGACACGGCGAAGGCCAGCACCAGCGCAAAATGACCGATCTCGGTAATCACGGGGCGTCACTCCATCAGGGCTGCCGTCGGGTTGCCGGACTACAAGGTAGCTCGGGAGAACGGATCGCAGAAGAGGGCGCGACCCTTCGCGGCACCAAAGACATAGCCAGGCTCACGATTATGCGAGGTCGCCCAAAAGCGCCTGGCGCCCTGCCGAGGCGCTCACAGCACCACGGAGAACACCACAAACATGACGATGGAGTAGATGGCGATGCCGCCGGCGATCAGCGCGATCTGGTAATTCTTGCTGACCGCAGCGCGCGCCGACAGGGAAAGCTGCGCGATCAGGTCGGGCCACGTGTAGGAGACGAAATCGCCCTGCGTCATCATCGACACAACGCGCCCATCGGCATCGACGATGGGCAGGCGGCGAAACCGCTCGTTCGACATGATCCGCAGCCAGTCGATCAGGTCGTCATCCGCTTTGGCCGCGCGGATCTCGGTCGACATGATGTCGCTCAGCGTCAGCGCATCGGCATCGCGCCCTTCGTTGACGACGCGGGACATCACGTCTCGTTCGGTGACGATGCCGACCAGGCGCTCGTCTTCATCGGCCACGACGACCGAGCCGTAGCGCCGCTTGCACATCTCTGCGACGGCCTCGCGCAGCGGCGTCGCCGGGGGCATCGTCAGCACGCGAGGCTTGGTTGCGAATTCGGGGCGGTCCTTGATCTTCATGCGAGCACGTCTCCTGCTGAGGTGTGTCGGCGCACCGCCTGCCCCGCGAACGATAGCCGCGACAGGCTGAGATGCGCATCCATCCTGGCCCCTGGCAGGATGGGTCGCGGCCTTCCGCTGTCACCTGCGAAGGCGCGAATTCCCGGCAAAAATACGAGGCCCGCGAAGGCGCCGCCTGCTCAGAACACGGCGGAGAGAACCAGGATCAGGACGAGGGAGTAGAGCGCTACCGCCGCAGCGACCAGGGCCAGAGGATAGGCCTTACCCACCGCCGCGCGGGCCGACAGCGAAAGCTGGCCGAGCAGTTCGGGCCATGTGTAGGCGACGAAATCGCCTTGCGTCATCATCGAGATCACCCGCCCGTTGGCATCGACGATGGGCAGGCGGCGAAACCGCTCGTTCGACATGATGCGCAGCCAGTCGATCAGGTTGTCCTCGGCGCTGGCGACGCGAACATCCGTCGTCATCACCTCGGCCAACGTGATCGCATTGGCGTCGATCCCCTCGTTGATCACCCGCACCAGGGCATCGCGCTCGGTGAAGATACCCAGCATCCGCTCGTTCTCATCGGCAACCACGACCGAGCCGTAGCGCCGCTTGCACATCTCGGCCACGGCATCGCGCAGCGGGGTGCTCGGCGGCATCATCAGGACGTTGGGCTTCGAGACAAACTCGGGACGGTCCTTGATCTTCATCGGTATCCCTCGGGCTGCCCAATCGGGTGGCTCGGGCAGACACGGGCCAATCTCAGCGCGCCGACACATCGTCGGCCTGCATCGATGACCCGCGTTTCCCCTCGCATTCCGGCAAATGATACCGTCTGCCCACCCGCACCGCCGCCCCTCGGCGTGCATCGGTGTCAAAGAAAAACGTCACCATCCATCAGCACCGCGGCCGAGCCGCCGACCCTCACCCCCGTTGGACGGTCCGGATCGCCCAGCACCTCGACCTGTGCCCGCCCGGGCCTGCCCATCAGATGCCCCTGCTCGGCCACGAAGCGGCGCAGGACCAACCCCTCGGCAAAGGCATAGGCCGCCATTGAGCCGGTGGCAGAGCCGGTGAACGGGTCCTCCACCGGCTCTGGCGGGACCATCATCAACCGCGCGGCCGTGTCGCCTGTATCGGTGAACCCGCCGACCACGAAGACATAGGGCTCCATGAAATCGACGCGGTCGCGGAGCAAGGCCATGCTGGCCGTGTTTAGCTTGGCGTCGGCCAGCGCGGCGTGATCGCGGAGGCGCGTGATGCAGAACCGGTTGCCGGTCGAGACGGTTCGTGGCGTGCCGATGATCCGGTCTGGCGGCAGGCCCATCAGCGGGCCGATCAACCCCGGATCATGGCGGTCGCCAAACTCTGGGGCGCCCTGCGTCATGGTATAGACGGGTCCCGCGCCGCTGCGGTCGATGTCGACGGTGAAGACGCCGGCACCAAGCTCCAGCGTAAAGGACCTGCGGCCCTCCAGCAGACCTGCCCGGTCAAGCGCCGCCGCCGTGGCCACCGTCGGGTGACCGGCCATTAGGATCTCGCGCGAGGCGAGGTAGTAGCGCGCCCCGAAATCCGCCTTGTCGCTCGCCACGAGAAACGCGCTTTCCGAGAGCTTGGTCTCGCGCGTGAAAGACAGCCGGGTCTCGACGGGAACGTCGTCGCCGTCGAACACCACCGCACAGGGGTTGCCGGTCAGCACGCGGTCGGTGAAGGCGTCCGCCCAGATCACGCGCCGCGCCCGCACGGGCCTCACCGTTCGCTCCGCCCAGGTGGGCGGTCGATCACCATACTACGAACCGCCCGAGTAGCTGCCCGAGTAACCCGCCGCACCGGCTGCCGGGACAGCGTCGCCGGGTTGCGGGGGCTGGCCCTTCCAATGGCCCTGCTGCTTCAGCGCGTCGGCCACCTCTTTCGGCACGTAATTTTCGTCGTGCTTGGCGAGCACCTCGGTCGCCTCGAAGCGGCCGGCGCGCCAGTATCCCTCGGCCACGATGCCCTGCCCCTCGCGAAACAGGTCGGGCAGGATGCCGGCAAAGCTGATCGTGACGCTGGCGCCCCCGTCGGTGACGTCGAAGCGCACCGCCTCGCCCTCGCCGCGGACCACGGTGCCCTCCTCCACCAGCCCGCCGATCCGCAACAGGCGCGAGGCATCGGGCTGCTGCGCCATGATGTCAGAAGGGCTTTTGAAAAAGGCGATGGTGTCCTGGAAGGCAAAACCCACCACGACGGCAGCCGCGGTCATGAGCGACCCACCAAAGGCCAGCAGGATCATCCGCTGTTTCTTCCGGGTCGATGCCATCACGCCTCTCCGCCTGTGGCCCCTAAGGTGCGCATTCGCCACGGCAGAGACAAGTCATCAAACGTCCGTTGATTTCGGGTGTCAGCGAACGGAGCCCCTCGTCGGCACTCACGCCGCACCGAAAGACCGGGTGACGCTCGCGCGCCGCTTTTCGGAGATCATGCTGCCCTACCCAGCCCATCGTCTTGATCACGATTGCTGGTCTCTGCTTCGGCATCTCAACCAACACCAAAATCCCCGTCTGCTGCATCGGGGTAGGGGGCTGTCAGACGCGAGCTCGGCGCCGCGGAAAGCTCATCTCAAGCTCGGCATCATCAACGTCGATCTCTGCGGGCAGCTCGGTCAGTACGCAGTTTGATGGGACGCCGATCCACCCTTCCGGTCCTCTGCGTCCACGGCGAAAAAACCGAAGATCAGACACAGCCTGAGTTCCATTCACGGAGATCCGACCAGTCGACATCACATCCTTATGCAGGCGATCGAGCGTTCCTCTGTCGTTCTCGACCGTCCAAACCCCACACACCGCCACACCCTGAGGCAGCGACTTCAAACCGTAGAAGAACCACATCGTCGTTCCAGAGCTCCACCGGAACGTATAGGTCTCGTAATCATCGGTAACTTCATGACCGCCAGCTGGGGGCAGAGTGCTGAACTCATTCGCGCACCCCACGACGGGACCTGACACCAATGCAGCTACGACGATCCTCAAAAATCTCATGAACTCAACCCATTATCAGACGACACGAGTTGCGCCGTCTGAACCGCGGAAGTCAATTCCATTATAACGGCAGCCAGCAGGTCATCCGCCGCGTCATTCATCTCCTCGATGTGGCTACGGAGACCCAGCAGGAAGGCGGCAAATTCCTTCACCAGAAGAAAGACGGTGACGTGAAAGAGGTCACATTCCTCTGAGCGACCCGGCAGGCTGACAGTTGCCCGGGCCATTGGTCTAGATCTGCACGCGTCTGCGGGGGACAACAACGTCGAGTTCCGCGTTCTCGATGCTTGTGCTCGCGGGCAGATCCGTCATGACGCAGCTCGTTGGCACGCCGCCCCACCCACCATCCGACCAAGGCCTGCGGCGCAGGAAGTTCAAATCCTTCGCAACCGTCGTCCCATTCACGGTGATGCTCATGGTCGACAGAATATCGCGGTGGAACCGGCTCACCGTTCCGGTTTCACTCTCGACCGTCCATACCCCGCAGAGCGCGACTCCGTCAGGCATGGGTTTGAGCCCGTAAAAGACAAGCACCTTGGTCCCGTTGCTCCAAGCGCCACCGCCAACCGCGTAGCCGGGACCGATCTGGTGCAAACCCGCAGGGGGAAGCTGCGAGCCTGTCATGCTGCAGGCCGCCACGACGCTCACGCCCAGTACTGCAAGGGCACGCAACACGGAAAAATTCATTAAATCAACCTCCTGATCCAGGCGGCAAGGGTTGCGCGCATGATTTCGGAAGTCAATTCCATTTATCAATCGGGGAGGGTGCCGCCGTGTCGGCTGACCCGCCTACGGGAACAAGGGTGGCGCCATCAGGCCCTCGGCCTCGTCGAAGCCGAGCATCAGGTTGGCG
>JBCDKE010000111.1:0-4971 GCA_038747015.1 Pseudomonadota bacterium | reverse complement strand
CTGGTCACCGTCACGTTCTACATGCGTCTGATATCGCGGCTGAATATTCAGCGCGACGACGCGCCATTGATGTGAGGGCGGCATGCGGTTTTATGCCCTCTTCGTCTATGTTTTTCTCTACACGCCCATCGCGATCATTGCGTTGTTCAGCTTCAGCGCGGGGCGCAGTGCCAGCCAGTTCGAAGGCTTTTCGATCAAGTGGTATGGCAGAGCGCTCGATAATCCCTTTGTCATGGACGCTTTGGGCAACAGCCTCTTCGTGGCTTTCGTATCGGCCACGCTCGCTAGCATTCTCGGAACCCTGGCAGCGGTCGGCTTGCAAGGGATACGGGGACCCGTGCGGGCCTTCTTTGACGCATTGATCTACGTCGCGGTCATGATCCCGGGCATTGTGATCGGGATCGCGACCTTGATTGCGCTTGTAACCGTGTTCGGCGTTGTCAATCCATGGATCGCAGGATTTTACGAAGATGCGACATCCGCCCCCAGCCTGTCGATGGGAATGGGGTCACTCATTGCGGCGCATACGATGTTCACGCTCGCTCTTGTGGTCATTATCGTCCGCGCCAGATTGGCGGTTCTCGAAAGCGCATTGAGCGAAGCCTCGGCAGACCTTTACGCAACGCCCTTCGGGACCTTTCGGCAAGTCACCCTCCCGCTGATTGCGCCGGCTATTCTGGCAGGATTCCTGCTCAGCTTCACGTTCAGCTTCGATGACTTCATCATCGCGTTCTTCGTCGCCGGTTCGGAGACAACGCTCCCGATCTATGTTTTCTCGTCGATACGGCGCGGCATAACACCCGAGGTGAACGCCATCGGGACGATGGTGATGGTAGCGTCGCTTCTGCTTCTCACCGTGGCTCAGCTCATACTGCGTCGCGGGAATGCGTCCAGACGCTAGGCCATGGTGAAAGGGACGTGATGTTACTCGAAAACAAGGTCGCATTTGTGACGGGTGCCGGATCCGGCATTGGAGCCGCAGGATCAAAAGCGCTCGCGCGGCAAGGTGCGACCGTGGTGGTGTCCGACAAACACGCGGACGCGGCGCAAGACGTGGCAAGGGAAATCTCCGACGACGGGTTTCGCGCGGAAGCCATCGAACTCGACGTGACCGACGACGTGGCTTTAACTCACTCAATTCAGGACGCCGCCAAAGTGTTTGGCCGGCTTGATGTGTTGCACTCTCACGCGGGCCTTCAGGTAGAAGGCAAGCTGGACCAGGTCAGTGTTGCGGATATGGACGCGTCCTGGGCGTTAAACGTCCGTGCGCACTTCGTGGCCGCGCAAGCCGCCCTTGCCCCCATGCAACAGCAAGGTGGTGGCAGCATCATCATTACGTCGTCCAATTCAGGCGTTCAGTACGACCGAGAGATGATCGCCTATGCCACAACGAAGCACGCCGTACTGGCCATGACCCGCCAGATGGCCGCCGATTACGCCGGCGAGAACATTCGCTTCAATGCACTATGCCCGGGTTTTGTCGACACCCCCTTCAACCGTGGTTTTGAAGTTCAGATGGGCGGACGTGACAAGTTGGAAGACTACATCAGAGACGCGATTCCGATGGGGCGATTTGGAACGGCGGACGAAATCGCAGATGCGATCGTTTTTCTAGCGTCGGAACAATCGTCTTTCATGACCGGTCATGCGCTGGTCATTGACGGAGGCGAGTGCATCTAGACGCCGCTGGTGTTCGCAAAGGGAGACTTGGATATGTCAAATGCATCCGCTGGCCGACTGGCTGGAAAGACAGCTGTCATCACCGGCGGCGCGGCCGGGATCGGGCGCGCGAGCTCGCTAATGTTTGCAAAGGAAGGCGCGTGCGTGGTCCTTCTCGACATCAACGCCGAGGCCGCAGAAGAAACGGTCAAGATGATCGAAGCCGAGGGTGGTGTCGCGCATTTCTTTCAGGCTGATGTCTCTAAAGCCGATCAGGTGGACAGGGCCTTTGATGCCGTCAAAGCGACTGTCGGAACCTACGACGTGCTGTTCAATCACGCCGGAACAATCATCGTTAAACCGCTGCATGAATCAACCGAGGCCGACTATGATCGTCTGATGGACATCAATGTCAGATCGGCGTTTCTTGTCTGTCGGCGGGCGCTCCCGGAAATGGTTTCCAATGGTGGCGGCAGCGTCGTAATCACGGCATCCATCGCCTCAGAACTGGGCTACGCGCTCGAAGCGCTCTATTGCATGACGAAAGGCGCGGTTCTGCAACTCTCACGCACAATCGCTGTCGAGTACAGAGAGCAAGGCGTTCGGTGTAACGCCGTTTGTCCGGGTTTTGTGAAAACCGCCCATGGTCTTCGCGAAATCGCTGAGCTCGATGCGGCGGGCCAGACCTGGGAAGACGGAGACCTCGCCGCCACGCAGGGCCGGATCTGCGAGCCAGAAGAGGTCGCCGCCGCTGCTCTGTTTCTGGCCTCCGACGAGTCAAGCTTCGTCAATGGCATGGCGCTTTACGTTGACAATGGCTGGTATACGAAAGGCTGACGGGCACGCCTGAGCGCAGGCATGGGCGGGCTCAGAGCCTTTCGCACATATCCATAAGCCATGTCCGGAATGCGCGTGCCGATGGGCGCAATGCGGCGCGGTCAGGATAGATCAGGTGATAGGCCTCCCGCCCCTCCACCGACAGATCCGGCAAGCAGGGCACCAAGCCCGCCTCGGACATCGCCAGATCGCTGGCCGGCGCGCGCGCCAGGGCAATGCCTGCTCCTGCGCGTGCCAGCCCAAAGGCCATCAAGGTCGTGTCGGTGTAAATCATGCGCGGCGCGGCTGCGGGCTGTCCAAGAGCATCAAAGATCATCGGCCAGCCCGCCCGATGCGAATTCACCTCGATCAACGCGTGACCCAGCAGATCCGCAGGTTTTCTGATCTGCTCCGCAACATCAGGCGGCGCAACGGGATAAAGTGCTTCGCCAAGAAGCCGGTCGCTGTCGCCCCGAAAGGGCGTGGGATCTCCGTGCACGATCCGAAGATCGCTGACACCCACGGTGAAATCATAGGGCATATTCCCGGTGGTCAGGTTGAGCATGATACCCGGATGGGCCGAGGTGAAATCGGCATAGCCACGCGCCAGAAAACCGTGCGCAAACAGCAGCACCGCCTGAACATAGAGCGGCTGTGCACGTGCCGGTCCAAAAAGCCCTTCGGTTGTGCTTTGCAAGGTCAAAAGGGCCTGCTGCACACCCGGCAGATAAGCCCGACCCTTATCTGTGAGATGAACCGCATGTGGCCTACGCTCAAAAAGCGCCGCCTCCAGCCTTTCTTCCAGGGCGCGAACCTGTTGGCTCACGGCGGCGGCCGACATATTCAATTCTTCGGCCGCTCGGGCAAAGCTCTCGCAACGCGCGGCGGCCTCGAAAACACGCAGCCAGTTCAGAGAGGGTACAGGCGTTGTCATGCCTTCAGACTAAGCAAAACTTAGCCTTAGCGTCCAGCATCGCCGTTCTGATCTCGCGCGATGTTGCTTTAGTCTTTTGGAAAGCTCTGATCGGAAGCCCGCCTATGACCGCCGCTCGCCCCCGCAAACCGCGCAAAGTCTGGAACTACACGCCCGACCTGCCGCTGAAACTCGCGCCCTATTGGGATTGGCCAATGCGCCCGCTGGCCTCACTGCGCTATTTGTTGCGCAGCTGGAATCCTGTGGCGCAGCGCGCGCTGTTCCTTTTGGCCGCGATCGCGGTCTGGAGCTGGTGGACACCCTCACTCGACGAGGCACAGGTGCTGGCCTTCGGCTGGATCTTCGAGATCTGGCTGCGCAACCTGATCATTCTGCTCGTTGTCGCAGGGGGATTGCACCTTGCGCTCTGGAAGTTCCGCACCCAGCGGGACGACTACCGCTACGATATGAAGCCGATGGCGAAAGGCGCCAAGATCTTCGCCTTCAAGAACCAGGTTTGGGACAACATGTTCTGGACGCTCGGTCCGGCCTTGGCCTTTGCCACCTTCTGGGAGGCCCTGATGTGGTACGCCTATGCCAATGGCTGGGCCACCATGATCACGTTTTCGTCCAATCCGGTCTGGTTCGTGGTGCTGATCGTGCTGATCCCGATCTGGGCGGGCTTTCACTTCTACTGGCTGCATCGCGCGCTGCATGTCGGGCGGCTCTATACCTGGGTGCACAGCTGGCATCACAAGAACGTCAATACCGGGCCGTGGTCGGGCCTCGCCATGCATCCGGTCGAAAGCTTCTTTCTGATGTTCGACACAATGATATTCTTCCTTCTGTCTGCCCATCCAATCCATGTGCTGTTTCTGATTTTCCACCACCTGATCGGCGCGCCGACCTCCCATGCGGGGTTTGAAAACATCAGGCTGGGCCGCTCTGCCACGTTCGGCCTCGGTGATTTTTTTCATCAACTGCATCACCGCTTTGTCGATTGCAATTACGGCACGTGGGAAACCCCCTGGGACACGTGGTTCAACACCTTCCACGACGGGACACCCGAAGGCGACACAGCCATGAAGGAACGCCGCCGCCAGATCTGGGCCAAGTCCCAACACCACCCCGCTGAATAAACTATCGGAGATATGACCATGCTCGACGCTCAGGGCCTGACCCAAGGCCGCCTCAGCGAGGCACAAGCCGCGCAATACTGGCAGGACGGTTACCTGTTCCCCGTGCCGGTGATGGACGCCGCAGAGGCGATGACCTACCGCTCAGAGCTGGAAACCATGGAATCCGATTACAAAGACTGGAAGGCGCGCGGCCTCCCGCTGCCGCTCAACACGTACAAGCGGATCAATTCCCATTGCGTGATCCCGCTCGCGCACCGGATTGCCGCCGATCCCCGCGTTCTGGACGTGATAGAGGGCATCCTAGGCCCTGATATCCTGATCTGGAGCGTCGAATTCTTCATCAAGGAGGCGCAGTCCAAATCCATCGTGTCGATGCATCAGGATCTGACGTACTGGGGCTTTGGCGCCGTTGACCATCTGCTGACCGCATGGATTGCGCTGTCG
>JBCDKE010000110.1:0-5325 GCA_038747015.1 Pseudomonadota bacterium | reverse complement strand
GGGGCCAGCCCCTCAAACTCCCCGGAGTTATTTTGGAAAGATGAAAGGGGTGGGACGCTCCGTTTTGGGAGCGCCCCTATTTTCTGGTTTGTCCGGGTTACTGGCTCAGGGTGCCGAAGAGCGTTTCATACATCACGGCGTAGACGTCGGTGCTATCCATCAGCGGTTTGATCTTGTCCGTGTTGATCCCGGCGGCGCGCACCAGAATGCCGCCTGCCACGTCGCTATAGCCCGTCCAGGCGATGCCGTAGTGATGCGTCGCGCCATTTTTGTCGGGGGCGGTCTCAAAGGCGTCGCCAAATGCGCCCTGTACACCGTGGAGGACACCGCCGCCTCGGGTTGTGGCGTCCACTGGGCCAGCGTCCTGGCGATAGACCTGAAGCCCGCCCGCGTCGCTATCGGCGGCCATGATCAGCATCGTGTCATCGCGGTCTGCCATGAAATCGAGGATCGAGCCTACGGCGGCGTCGGCGCGCGACAGCGCCTCTAGCGTGCCGGCGGCATTCATGTTGTTGGCGATGTTGTCGGTGCCTTCCTCTTCGATCACGGCAAAGAAGCCGTCTTCGTCGCGGGACACGATGGCGAGCGCCACCTCCGCCATTTCGGCGATTGTAGGAGCGGTTTCCTTGTAGGTGGGCAGGCCCTCGATCAGGTTCCGTTCGCGTTCCTGATCGTTGAAGCTGTGGTTGTGGGCGAAGATGCCGAGGACCTTGTCCACGGAGGCGGTGTCGAGGGCCAGCATTTCATCGCGGGTGTAGACCACGGTGTAGCCTTCGGCCTCGGCCATCTCGATCAGGTTCAGCCCGTCCTCACGCTGACCTTCGCCGTGACGGCCCTGGGTGCCCTGAGGCAGGAGGAAGCGTTCGCCGCCGGCCATGATGACCTGGGCGCCGGAGGTGATCACCTGCCGCGAGATGTCGTGGGTGTTGGAGCGGCTTTCATTCGAGGCCACGAAGACAGCAGTGCCGGGTTCAGCGATGTGGCCGGACTGAACCAGCGCTACAGCCTTGCCCGCGGCGAGGGCCTCCTGGGCGATGGACATGTCAGAACCGGAAGCGGCGGTGAGTTCCTCGGTTTCGTTCATGCCGAAGCTGTCGGCGCGGACTTTGACGCCGTAGGCGTGGACGGTGGCCCCGCCGTGGGAGGTGCCGGTGACGCGATCGGCCATGTGGCCCGTATAGACGCCCAGGGCGGGAAGCTTGTCCCAGTTCAGTTCGCCGTCAGGGCCCACGGTGTGCATGCGCGCGGCCAGCCAGTGGTTCACACCGGTCCCATCGGGGTGGAAAAAGACGACATTGCCGGTGTTCTGAGCTTGGGCGGCGCTCGCAATTGAAAGCGACAGCGCAGTGGCAGCAAAAAGGGGGCAAATAGAGCGAGCAGGGATCATCATGCGTTCCTTTTGGAAGTTGAATTGAGCCAGGCGCAAGTTGCACCAGCGCGTCAAGTCCACCAAAGGCGGGCAACGGATTTGCGTCATTTGGGCAAAGATTTCATGACAGCCTCGCAGAGTGGCCGTTTTTGAGATTTTTCCGTTCGGGACGATTTAAGGGATTCACAGAGCGAATCACCGCTGCTACGGTCGCCGGCAGAAGGGTGAAGTGTTGTGTGAACAACAAAAAAAGAACACTCGGGGTAGGGTAGAACAGGCATGGAGACGGGCTTTCGAGGCACGTTCGTCATCTCCTGGTCGCAAACGCAAACAGACGGCGAAACCGCCGCGACACCACACACGCTGGCAGCGGGTAAGACCTGGCGTTGGGACGGTGAGGTGGTCCGCATAGACGGGCCGGGCGCGTTACTGCGACTAGACGGGGCAAACGGGGAAGCAGAGCTGCGCCAGCGAGCGGCGGAACGTGTACGCAAGCTCGTGGGCGCAGCTCGCTCCAACAAGCAGGACTTCGCAAATATAGACGTGAGCGGTCAGACGCCTCTCGCAGAGGACTGTTTCGCGGTCACCGACGGGCGAGAGGCCTATGTCGTTACGGTCATCCGTGTAGAAGGTGCCGCACCTTTGGCGATGTTTGTTGATCGGGTGCCGCCGCAACGCCGTGACCTATGGGTCGTGGATGCGCGCATCGACCCAAGGGGCGAGGCGCGGCCAATCGATCCGGGCAGGATGATTTGCTTCACACCGGGGACGCGGATCAAGACCGACCAAGGCGAAGCGGATGTTGCCGATTTGCAGATGGGCGACAAGGTGCAGACTAAAGATAACGGGCTGCAAAGCGTTCTGTGGACGGGGTCACGCCGGATTTCGGGCGCTCGCCTGCATGTGATGCCCGAACTGGCGCCGATACGGATCGTCTCGAACGCGCTGGGTTCTGGACGGCCTGATGATGCTCTGCTGGTGTCCCCAGAACACAGGATGCTCATTCAGGGAGCGCCAGCGAGGGACCTTTTTAACACTGAAGAGGTGCTTGCGGCGGCGCGCGATCTTGTCGACGGGCGCAATGTATGGGTCGAGACCATGGTGCGCGAAGTCACTTATGTTCATGTGCTCTTTGAACGCCACGAGATTGTCTTTGCCAATGGGCTTGAGACAGAGAGTTTTCACCCTGCAAAGGCCGCGCTGAGCTCTGCTCAGTTGGAAGAGATTTCTTGTGCGTTGGCGGGTGCGCAAAGTCCCGACTTCGCGCGCCGAGTACTTTCAAGAAGCGAGGCGGCGATTCTGGGGCATGCGGCCTAGGCAAGGCGCCAGAGCCGCCGGTTCTCCAAGTTTCTGGCGGCGCCCGCCCGCTTGGAGGATCAATGCATAAAATGCAGCGTGTCGAATATGCGCCGCCAGTCAGCGACTTCTGCCGCGACGCCGCCGTCGGTCAAGCCGGCGCTGATCAAGCGCGCTAGTCGATCCGCATCGTCCGAAGTCATGCCCCAGCGAACCAATTCAGGGGTGCCAATCCGCAGCCCATTCATATCGCCGTCGACTGGTGCCACGGGCAGGCCGATGCCACAGGCGAGAAAGCCGCTTTGCCGAAGTTTCTTTGAGGCCGCCTGTCCGCCGCCGAAGCGTTCGGCAACCACGGCGAACTGGTGCGAGTTGGTGAACCCCTCGGCACCCGTGAACACAGGCACACCGGCAGCGTCGAGCGCTGTCGCAAGCGACTGGGAAAGGGCGATCATTTCAGCGGCATAGGCCGCTCCGAAGTCGCGCCAGTCGAGCATGGTCACGGCTAGCGCGGCGGTTTTTGCCGCATCGAAATTGGCCGTCATGCCGGGGAAGGCGATGGCGTCGAGCCTTTGCGCGATTTCCGCGTCATTGGAGACGATGAGTCCGCCTGCGGGCCCGCCGAGGCTTTTATAAGTGCTCATGGTCATGAAATGCGCGCCCTCGGTCAGGGGGTTCGACCATGCGCGCCCGGCGATAATGCCGCATTGGTGGGCGGCGTCGAACATGAGTTTGGCACCTACCTCATCGGCGATCGCCCGGACCTCGGCCACGGGGTGTTCGAAGAGGTTCAGGCTGCCACCGATGGTGATGAGCTTGGGCCGTTCAGCGCGTGCCAGGTCACGTAGGCGGTCGAGGTCGACTGTGTAGCCGTCGGCATTGACTGGTGCCTCAACGATGCGCAGCCCGAAGAGGCCCGCGCAGCCCGCGAGGTGGTGCGTGACGTGCCCGCCGATTGCGGCGGGGGGCGCGATGATGGTGTCGCCGGCCGTGCAGGTGGCCATGAAGCCGTAGAGGTTCGCCAGCGCGCCGGAGGGGACGCGGACCTCGGCGAATTTGGCATCAAACACCTCGGCGCAGAGCTGGGCGGCGATGACCTCGATCTCTTCAATGGCCTCGAGGCCCATCTCGTATTTGTCGCCCGGATAGCCCAGCGAAGGTCGCGACCCTATGCCCGAGGACAAGAGCGCCTCGGCCTTTGGGTTCATGACGTTGGTGGCGGGGTTGAGGTTGAAGCACTCTTCTTCGTGGATCACCCGGTTCTGTTCGGCGAGCGCCTCTATCCGAGCCAGAAGGGCATCGGAGTCGGTGGACGATGCCTTGGCCGCGATGTCCTGCACCAAGGTTTCGCTGGGGGCCGGAACCCAGTTTCTGTGCGCTAGCGTCATGTCTCACCCTCCGTTTCAGGTGGTTTGCCCCATCACGCAATGACATGGCAAAGTAGATTTGATAAATCTGGGCGTAGAAAAACTAAGGCTATCCCATGAGCGTCGCCCCCAAGCGCCCGAAAGGCCCCCCGCTGAACGCCATGCGTGCGTTTGAGGCCGCCGCGCGTCACGTCAGTTTCGTCGCCGCCGCCGAAGAGCTGAACGTGACGCCGGGGGCCATATCGCAGCACATCAAGGCGCTGGAGGGCTGGGCGGGTACGCCGCTCTTTCGCCGCAACGCGCAAGCCGTTGAGCTGACGGTCGCGGGGAAAACGCTCGCGCCCGAATTCATGGCCGCCTTTGACGGGCTGGCCGACGCGACGCGGGCCTTGCGCAATCTGAGCCCGGCCTCGGAGTTTCAGATCGCGGCACTGCCGTCAGTGGCGCAGCTCTGGCTGCCCAAGAGGCTGGCGAAGATCCGTGTGCAGTTTCCCGAGATGAGCATTTCGGTCACGGCGATGGAAACGCCGCCCAATCTGGCGCGGGAGCTTTATGATCTGTCGATCTTCTTAGGCAATTCGGATCGCTCACCCGATCAGATGATACTCTGTGCCGATGAGATCGTTCCGGTGTGCGCGCCGGGGCTGTTGGAGAATCTCACGCGTTTCGACGACGCCCCGCTGCTGCATGATCAGACGTGGATCGAGGATTGGGCGATCTGGAGTGCCAAGACCGGAGAGGCCCTGCAGAACCCGAAGCGTGGCGCGCAGTTCTCGCTCTATAGTCTCGCGGTGGAGGAGGCGAAGGCGGGGGCCGGTGTTCTGATGGGGCATCTACCCCTCATTGAAGACGCGCTTTCCAGTGGGGCGTTGGTCCGGGCCCATCCGGCCGCTTATGAGACTGGGCGCCATCTGGTGGCCGAATTGCCCCACGTGTCGCGGCGACGGCAGGTGACCCAAGAGCTATCCGCGCTGCTATTCTAGGCGCGTAAACGATCAATTTCTCATAGGCCATTGACTCGGTGGGCGCGTCGGCGCATAGGGCGCGCTCATTGGTGTTGGTGGCCCCCGCAAGGGGATGACCTGTCGGGCCGGTTGGAGCAATCCAGAGTGCCAAAGGACAACGCCCTTCATAGCTCCCATTCAGGGGGCGCTCTATCGAAGGAGATCAGATCGTGACCAAACGCACGTCTGCCAAGTACAAAATTGACCGCCGGATGGGCGAAAACATCTGGGGTCGTCCGAAATCCCCCGTTAACCGCCGCGAATACGGCCCCGGCCAGCACGGCCAGCG
>JBCDKE010000109.1:0-5580 GCA_038747015.1 Pseudomonadota bacterium | reverse complement strand
GGGCATTCCGGCCATGTGGCCGATATGGCTGGGTTTCGCCTGCCGATCGAGAGCGTGGCGCTTCAGGCGCTTGTCAGTGAGCCGATCAAGCCCTGCATGGATGTGGTTGTAATGGCCAACACCGTGCATGGCTATATGAGCCAGTCCGACAAGGGCGAGATGGTGATCGGCGGCGGTGCAGATGGCTACAACAACTACACGCAGCGCGGCTCGTTCCAGCATATCGAGGAAACCGTGCGCGCGCTCATTGAGACCTTCCCGATGGTCAGCCGTCTTAAGATGCTGCGGCAATGGGGTGGGATCGTGGACATGACCGGCGACCGGTCTCCGATCCTGTCGAAAACACCGCTGGAGAACTGCTTTATCAATTGCGGCTGGGGTACGGGCGGCTTCAAGGCGATTCCCGGATCTGGCTGGGGATTTGCCCAGCTGATGGCGAAAGGATATTCGCCGCTCTGCGCCGAATTCGGGCTGGACCGTTTCCGCGAGGGCCGGTTCATCGACGAATCCGTTGCAGCAGGTGTGGCACATTGATGCAGACGCAGAATAGATTGGCAGATTTGCGCCGAAACGCTCTGGCGCAACGCGCGGCGCTTCGCCTGAATCGTCGCAGGGTCGTTTTCATGTCTGGAGATTCCAGTCAGGCCGAAGCATTGTCGCGTCCATGCCACCTGACGATCGATCAGACCAGCCGGACCGCAAAAGGGCCTTTTCCCGTGACACCACGGATGCCGCGCTTTTCCGGGCGCTGTTGGTTATCGCAGCGCTCGGCGTCTGGCTCATTGCGAGCAGTGCAGGCTCCATTTTGGGCGACGCCTACCAGCCGTCGGGTCCAGCGAGCACACTTATATATTCAGAACCGTCAGCCGACTGACGCGTTCCGCGCGAACGCCAACCTTTCGCAACCGTCGAGCTTTTCCACGCTTGGCTCAGTCCTATTATTTTGGAGTGACGGCTCATGCTGATGCTGACCTGTCCCTATTCCGGTGTCACCGGTGAGGAAACCGAATTCACCCCCGGCGGCGAGGCGCACCTAAAACGCCACGGCCCTGGATCGAGCGACGAGGAATTCCACGACTATCTCTTCGCGCGCGAAAATGCCAAAGGTGTGCATTTCGAACGCTGGCGGCACAGCTATGGCAGCGGCAAATGGTTCATCGTGGCGCGCAACACCGTCACGATGGAGGTCTATGGTAGCTACCCGGCGCAGACGACCGAGCCGCCACAATGGATCAAGGACAAGATCGCGGCCAAAGTGCCCGGCTGGCGCTGGAGGGAGTTCTCATGAGCACACGTCTCGCCACGGGAGGGCGGCTTCTGAGCAAGAACCGCGCGATCGAATTCACTTTCGACGGCAAGCGTTTCAAGGGGTTTCAGGGCGACACGCTGGCCTCGGCGCTTTTGGCCAACGACCAGATGCTGGTGGGCCGCTCGTTTAAGTATCACCGCCCGCGCGGTATTGTGGCCTCTGGCCCAGAAGAGCCCAATGCGCTGGTCAATATGGGCGAGGGAGCGGATTTTGAGCCCAATCAACGCGCCACCACGACCGAGCTTTTTGATGGGCTGAAAGCGCGCTCGCAAAATCACTGGCCGAGCCTCGATTTCGATGTGGGCGCAATCAACGCCAAGCTCGCGCGGTTTCTGCCCGCGGGCTTCTACTACAAGATGTTCATTCATCCCCGTCCGCTCTGGAAACATGTCTACGAGCCGTTCATCCGTCAGTCAGCGGGTCTGGGGCAGGCGCCTAAGGATCGAGATCAGGATACCTACGAGCATCTCTATGCGTTCTATGACGTGGTGATCGTTGGCGGCGGCGTTGCTGGCCTGCAGGCCGCGCAGGCAGCGGCCAAGTCCGGTGCACGGGTCCTGGTGATGGAGCAGAGCGACCATTGGGGTGGCCGCGCGCCTGTTGACGGCGGAATCGTTAACGGCGCCCCTGTGGATAAGCTCGTGGATGATCTGGTTGATTCATTAACCAATCTTAACAACGTAACGTTGCGTCTGCGGATGATGGGCGCCGGTGTTTACGATCACGGTTATCTACTGGGCTACGAGCGGCTACGCGATCATGATCCACAGATTGGCGGCCCGCGCCACCGCCTTTGGCGCATCCGCGCAAGCCAGATCATCACCGCGACAGGCGCGATCGAACGGCCTCTGAGTTTTGCAGGCAACGACATCCCCGGCGTGATGCTGGCCTCTGCGGTGCGGGACTTCATCGCGAACTGGAGCGTCTCTGTCGGTGACCGCGTGGTCGTGGTCACAAATAACGACGATGCTTATTTGACAGCCCTTTGGCTGCACGAACAAGGGCTCTACGTGCCTGTCGTGCTGGACGCCCGAAAAGCCGGTGGCGGTGTTCTGGCAGATCGCGCAAGGGCGGCTGGCATTCGCGTGGAGAACGGTCGCGCGATTTCAAAGGTTAAGGGCGGCAAACGCGTGACCGGCGTCGCGATCTGTTCGCAAGCTGGCGAGGGCGCGGTTCTGGAAGAGATCGAATGCGATGCCGTGGCCATGTCAGGGGGCTGGTCGCCGGTCGTTCACCTGTGGTCTCACTGCGGTGGAAAGCTGATTTGGGATGACGAAAATACCTTCTTCCGGCCCGATGTGGATAAATCTCCCACGGGCGCCGATGGGACGTCTTTCGTGGCTTGTGCTGGCACGGCCAACGGTGTCATGGCGCTGGGCGATGTGCTGGCCGACGCCGAAGCGGCTGGGCGCAGCGCGGCTGAAGCCGCCGGGTTCAAACCCAAGCGCGCGGGCACCTTCAAGGCCGACGTCCCCGACTATGCGCCGATTGTGCCGGTTTGGGTCATGCCTCAGGGCGCGTCCCACCCCCTGCGGTCCAAAGCGTGGCTGGATTTCCAGAATGATGTGAAGGTGACGGATGTGCAGCTCGCCGCGCGTGAGGGCTTTGAAAGCGTGGAACATACCAAGCGTTACACGACGCTGGGCATGGCGACCGATCAGGGCAAGCTTAGCAACATCAACGGTCTGGCGATCCTGTCTGACGCGCTGAACCGGCCGATCCCACAAACCGGGACGACCACGTTTCGCCCTCCCTATACGCCGATTTCGATGGGCGCGATTGCGGGTGAGGCGCGCGGCGATATCTTTCAGCCGCTGCGCCGTACGCCACTGCATGACTGGCACGACGAGAATGGCGTGAAGTGGGAACCGGTGGGCGCCTGGCGCCGTCCCTATTGCTATCGCAAAACGCCGGGCGAAGCCGTCGAGGACGCCGTCGCGCTCGAGATCAATCAGACGCGCAAGGCGCTGGGACTGCTCGACGCCTCAACGCTGGGCAAGCTCATCGTCAAGGGCCCCGATGCGGGCAAGTTTCTCGACATGCTCTACACCAACATGATGAGCACGCTGAAACCCGGGCGCTGTCGCTATGGCCTTATGTGTTCTGAAAACGGTTTCCTGATGGATGACGGCGTCGTGGCGCGGCTCGATGAGGATACGTTCCTCTGCCACACCACATCCGGCGGGGCCGATCACATCCACGCCCATATGGAAGACTGGCTGCAATGCGAGTGGTGGGATTGGAAGGTCTACGTGGCCAACGTGACCGAGCAATACGGTCAGATCGCTGTCGTGGGCCCCAAGGCGCGTGAGACGCTCAAGAAGCTGACCAAAGACGATGTGAGCGCCGATGCCTTACCCTTCATGGGCTGGAAGGACCTGACGCTGGCAGGCATTCCCGTGCGCGCCTACCGCATCTCGTTCTCGGGCGAGCTCAGCTATGAGATTGCCGTGCCTGCCGGATTGGCCCGGGCGCTCTGGGATGCGCTGTTAGAGGCGGGCGAGGAGTTCGGGGTGATGCCTTATGGCACAGAGGCGCTGCATGTCATGCGCGCCGAGAAGGGCTTCATCATGATCGGGGATGAAACCGACGGCACGGTCATTCCGCAGGATCTTGGCCTACATTGGGCCATCTCGAAGAAGAAGGACGACTTCCTGGGCAAGCGCGCGCAGGAGCGGGCCTATATGAAAGATCCCAACCGCTGGCAGCTGGTAGGGCTCGAGACAACGCATGGCGAGGTTCTGCCCGACGGCGCCTATGCCACAGCGGACGGCCATAACGAAAACGGCCAGCGCAATGTGCAGGGACGGGTCACGTCGAGCTATCACTCGCCCACGCTGGGGCGGGGCATCGCGATGGGGCTCGTGCTCAACGGTCCCGACCGGATGGGTGAGCTGATCGACTTTCCCAAGCTCGATGGCACCGTGAGCAAGGCCAAAATTGTCAGCCCGATCTTTTATGATCCCGACGGGGAGAAGCAAAATGTCTAGTGCAGTCAGTGCCTTGTCAGGCGCAGCTTATGCGGGCTACGTGCAAGTGGTAGAGGCGGGGCTGAACGGCATGATCACACTTCGTGGGGATCTATCTGACGCCGCTTTTACCAAGGCCTTCAAGGCTGCGATCGGTCTCGATGTACCAGACACCCGCGGCATCTCGTTTAAGGGCAAGAAAGGCGTCGCCTGGATGTCTCCGGACGAGTTGATGGTCTTTGTCGCCTATGAGGACGCCACGAAAACGGTCGCTGCCTTGTCCGAGGCGCTGGGGGAGCAGCATCATCTTGTCGTCGATGTCTCCGATGCGCGCGCGATGTTCACTCTGTCGGGGTCGTCGGTGCGGGAGGTCGTGGCCAAGCTTTGCCCGGTGGATATGGACCCAGAACAGTTCGGGCCCGGCAAGATCCGGCGCACGCGTATGGCGCAGATCCCCGCCGCGATCTGGATGCCGAAAGAGGGCGAGATAAACGTGATCTGTTTTCGCTCCGTGGCGCAATACGCCTTTGATCTGCTCAAGGACGCGGCCACACCGGGCAGCGAGGTCGGGCTGTTTTCCTGAGCCAAAGCGTCTCGCCGCGCTAGGGGTCAATCCGACATTCAGCTTTTGGTCATAATCTTTTGTCAAAAGACCGCCTTCAAACTGAACGATTTGTGTGATTTTGCCGACAAACGTTCGGAGAGGGTGCGATGGCCATAGAAACGATTTTTGCGTTGGGGGAGACGAACATCACTGTCTCCGGCGGTGCTCAATTATCGGGAATTTCCCAAGGGGACGGCTCGCATCTGCAGGACTTGTTTATCACGCTGAACAACAATGCCTGGGAAGAGATTGAGATCCGCGAGGCCGATAGCGATACCAATTTCGACGACAGCGATAACAGCCAGCGCCTGAACGGCGATCAGACCTTCGATGGCGAAGGTTATACAGATAACATGCGCGTTGAGGCGGAATTCGGTCTGCAATTGCAGGACTCCTTCGGCAATATCTATGATGTTGTGGCCTTTAACATAAATGAGGGCGGCGGAAGCAGCTTTGCCACGGTCGAAGGATTGGCCTTTGTCGGCGGGGTTGGTGGCTTTCCACCGATCGGTGTCCCACTGCAAGTGATCTCCACTCAAGAGGGACCCTCTGTCGCCTATGGCACGCTGGCCGCGCCTCCTTGCTTTACCCACGGGGCGCTGATCGAGACGCCCGAAGGCGACAAAGCGGTCGAGCATCTGCAAGCGGGCGATCTTGTCATGACCCGTGATCACGGCGCCCAACCGCTGAAATGGGTG
>JBCDKE010000108.1:0-5583 GCA_038747015.1 Pseudomonadota bacterium | reverse complement strand
ACGCAAAACTATCTGGAAACATACGGAGGCTTTCTAATCCATTGCGGCATCACAGGTCTTGGCGCACCAGGCCCAACGGATGGACATCCGCTGCATGGTGAACTGCCCAATGCGCCAATGCAAAAAGCCTGGCTGGAGGTCGAAGATGGCAGCATCGCGGTCTGTGGCAGCTACCAGCACACGGTGGCTTTCTCGGTGAACTACGTGGCTACAGTATCGACCATGATATCCGTTGGTTCAGCTCTGTTGGACGTCACGCTTGAGGTCCTAAACCTTAAGTCTTCGGCTATGGATCTGATGTACCTGGCCCACGCCAACTTTCGCCCTGTAGATCATGGAGAGCTACACTACTCGGCGAACTACAACTCCGAATCTGTCCGCGTACGCCAGTCGATCCCTTCACATGTGACGCCAAAACCGGGGTATGCTGCGTTCTTGGATGAATTGGCCCATGACCCGACGCTTAGCCATGTCCTGACACCGGGTCTCGGTTTCGATCCGGAAGTGGTTTTCGAAATTGACCCAAAAGCTGGCGCCGACGGGCTGGCTCATGCGGTGCACAAACACCCTGAAGGCCACTCTGATTACATTCGCTTCCGCCCGGACCAGGCTCCGTTGGCCAACCGCTGGATTTCCCGTACGGCTGACCAAGATGGACTTGGCATCGCCTTTCCTGCGACTTCGGGGGTAGCGGGCTACACCGCCGAGAAAGCAAAGGGCAGGGTGGTGGAACTGGCGGGCGGCGAGACTTGGACAATCGATATGACAATGGGTCACCTGACGCCCGCTGAAACCGGCGCTGCCATCAAAACCATCGATGCGATCAGGGGGAAATAATGCTTGCGACGCGGCTTATTGAAACCGGAAACATCCAGACCGTCGAGGTCCCTGAGCCAACTCCTGGCAGAGGCGACATACTCATAAGAGTCGAAGCTTCGGGTATATGCGGCACTGACAGGCATCTTTACAAAGGCGAGTTTCCCGCTGTCCCCAACAAAACATTGGGTCACGAGTTCTCTGGCATCGTGGTAGATGGCGGCGACAGCGATCTGGCCGAAGGCGCCCGCGTCACCTGCGACCCGAACACTTGGTGTGGGCGTTGCTCTCAGTGCCTGCGTGGACGCGTCAACTTATGCGAAAACAATGTCGCTACCGGCATCCACCGCGACGGAGGGTTCGCAGAATTCTGCGCGTTCCCTGCGAAGAAAGCCGTGGCTTTGTCACAAGACCTCGATCCTTTGCACGGCGCCTTTTGTGAACCGCTTGCCTGCACGCTCCATGGGCTGGATCTGGGGGCAGTGCAGCCTGGTGAAAAGGTCCTCGTCATCGGCGGCGGTGTCATTGGGCTTCTCGCCGTTCAAGTCGCGCGCCTGGCTGGTGGTGAGGTGATGCTTTTGACCCGGAGTAGCGAAAAACAGGACCTGGGCCGTTCGCTCGGCGCGCGTGAGGCCGCCGCTACCGAAGAGGAGGCCAAGGATATCTGGCCTGAAGGTGCGGATGTTGTTATCGAATGCGCGGGTGTGGTTGCTACAGTCGCTTTCGCGCCGCGCGTTGCGCGGACAGGCGGGCGGGTGGTGATCCTCGGCGTTCTTCCCAGAGGCGAAACGGTTCCGATTGAACCCTTTGATCTGCTGTTTCGCGAAATCCAGCTGCACTATAGCTTCCTTAACCCTTTCACCCATGAACGCGCCGCCCGAATGATCGAAACCGGCCAGATCAATGTGGCCCCGTTGGTAAGCCGCACGGTTTCTATAACTGAAGCGGCCGAAGCGATTGCCAACCCGCCACTTCCCGGCGAAGTTCGGACTATTGTGGTGCCGAGTTAGAGAGGTGTCTATGGGGGAGTACGATTATATCATCGTCGGCGCGGGGTCTTCGGGATGCGTTCTGGCGAACCGGTTGTCAGAGGATAAGGATGTCTCTGTCTTGGTGGTCGAAGCCGGCGGTGCGGACAACAATTTTCTTTTCCGCTGGCCCGCTGGCTTTGCCAAGATGACTAAGGGGATCGCATCCTGGGGTTGGTCTACGGTGCCACAGAAACACATGAAAAACCGGGAGCTTTGGTATACTCAAGCCAAGGTGCTGGGCGGCGGCAGCACCATCAACGCCCAGGTCTACACGCGCGGTAATGGCAAGGATTATGACGCATGGGTCGAGGACGGCTGCGACGGCTGGAGCTATCGCGAGATATTACCTTATTTTAAACGTGCCGAAGGCAACGAACGATTTGCCGATGACTACCACGGCAGCGATGGACCGCTGGGTGTTTCCGCCCCGCGGGGAGCATTGCCAATCGCCGACGCTTTCATCCGAGCGGCACAGCAATACGGCATCCCCTACAACCCCGATTTCAACGGACGTCAACAGGCGGGCACCGGTTATTACCAGCTGACCCAGCGCGACGTAAAACGCTCCTCTGCGGCTTCGGCGTTTCTGCATCCGGCGTTGACGCGCCCGAATCTCACGCTCAAATCCGACCAACAGGTTCTCCGGATCGCACTGGAAGGCGACAGGGCGATCGGGATTGAAACCCAATCCGACGGGCTTATCCGCGCGTCGCGCGAGGTTCTTGTCACGTCTGGCGCGATTGGCTCACCCCGCTTACTGCTATTGTCCGGCATAGGCCCGGCGGACCACCTAACCTCGGTCGGAGTGGGTGTTACACATGACCTGCCCGGTGTGGGGCAAAACCTGCAAGATCACCTCGACCTATGCGCGCTCAGTGAATGCAGCGGGCCGTTTAGCTATGACGGTATGGACAGGTTCCCCAAAAGCTTCATTGCGGCCTTACAATATGCGCTTTTCAAAACCGGACCAGTGACGTCATCTCTCTTCGAGTCCGGGCTCTTCTGGTACGGGTCCGACACCTCTCCGCTTCCAGACATTCAGATGCATTTCGGCCAGGGATCAGGCATCGAGAAAGGCATCGTCACCGTCGACCAAGGCGGTGTGACGCTCAACAGCGCCTACATGCGACCGCGGTCACGCGGGTCAGTGACTTTGCAAACTTCCGATCCCAAGGCGGCACCGCTAATCGACCCGAATTACTGGTCCGATCCGCATGACGTGGAGATGTCACTGAACGGTCTCGAGATATCCCGGGAAATTCTGTCCCAACCGGCTTTGGCGCCCTATCTGTCTCGCGAAGCGCTGCCCGGGAAAAATGTCAGGACCAGAGAAGAGCTTTTCGAATACGCCTGCGGGATGGCCAAAACCCAGCACCATCCGGTCGGAACGTGTCGGATGGGCCACGGGAAAGCCGCCGTTGTCGACCCCGAACTCCGCGTCCACGGGCTTAAAGGACTAAGGGTTTGCGACAGCTCGGTCATGCCCACAATCAATTCGTCAAACACCAACGCGCCGACTGTAATGATCGGCGAGAAAGCCAGCGACATTATCCGGGGGCTCGACCCTTTGCCACCGGTGGTGTTTGAAGGGAATGAACCACCCCGCGAATTGCGTTAGATTGTGTGGCACAAAGCCCGCGCCGCACTGCCCAAAAATGAGGATTTGTTCTACCTCAGGCGGATATGCAGTCAATGCCAGCGCTGAAGCTCAAACCCATCTCCACCTTAGGCATGCAACCAGAATGTTGGCCCGTCCGACACCCGCTAACTTTATCCACTCCGCAGGGGCGCAAATGAGCCGCGTTTCCCCCAGGAAACTTGCTGGCGTCGCCGCGAGATCAGCGTTGGAAACGCTGATCGCATCGATGGTCATGGCAAAGGAGCCCTTTCGTCGATGAGGCCGCGATCAGCCAATGCCGCCCAGAACTCGCCGGGGATCGGGGTGCCAGACCATTCAATGATCTGGAGCAGCTCCCCTGCGTCGCGGGGGCCGGGTATGACGGAGGTCGTGATCTCGTGCCCCAGCGGGAATTGCAGTGCGGCCGCGGCGAGCGGTACGGAAAACTCATCGGCCACGGTTCCAAGAGCGCGGGCCTTAGCTACGACATCTTCTGGCGCCTTTGTGTAGTTCCACATATCTCGCCCCGCGAGGATACCGGAATTGAAAGGGCCGCCGCATATGATGGTGGTGCCGACAGCCTGGCAAGCGGGAAAGAGGGTGTCGAGCGGCGTCTGCTCCAAGAGCGTGTAGCGCCCTGCCAGAAGAAAGACATCCCAGTCGCCAATTCTCAGGGCATCCTGACAGACCTCGTTTTCATTAACGCCCAGCCCGATGGCCTTAACCTTGCCCGCCCGGCGCAGTTCGTCCATCGCCCGATAGCCGCCTTCGGCCAGGTCTTTGAAATGGCGCGCGTTTTCTTGCCCATGCGTGAAAGCTCCGATGTCATGGGCCAAAAGGATGTCGATCCGATCCAGGCCGAGCCGCTGAAGGTTATCCTCGAACGCCCGCATGATCCCGTCGTAGCTGTAATCATAGATCACATTGAACGGCAGAGGGTCTATCATGCCGAAGTCCATAGGGTTTTCAACCGCACCGGGAGACAGCAGGCGACCAACTTTATCCGACAAGATGTAATCGGTGCCGCGCAACATATCGCCCACCACGCGTTCTGAACGGCCAAAGCCATACCACGGTGCAGTATCGAAATACCCAATCCCGGCGTTGCGCGCAGCCTGAACAAGTTCGGCGGCCTGAGCGTAATTAAGATCGACAAAGTTCCCACCCAACGGCGCACAGCCAAGGCCTAGAACATCAATCAGCAAATCGGTGCGTCCGATGCGGCGTTTCTCCATCAAACTGTTCCTTTCAATTCTGAAAGCGACGGGATCGCTTCGGTAGCCGTATGGCCCTTGAGAGAGGCGTGCGCGGTCCGCACCGCCAGATCGATGGCTTCTGCTGGCGACCAGCCCTCGTGAACACCATACAGCAACCCGGCGCAAAAGGCGTCGCCCGCGCCAAGGTTACTGGCGATTTCCTCGGAAGGGATGGTCTTGACGTCGACGGACATCACTTCACCGTCCGCGCTCGCCCAAACCACCCGCTCAACGCAATGCACCACAACTGCCTTTCGAACGCCAAGGCGAAGCAGGGCATTTGCCATTCTGTTGAGGGCCTCGGCATCGGCGAGGTTACCGTCCAATCCGGTTGCAAACCCGGCCTCTATTTCATTCATTATCAGATAGTCTATTTGCGGCGCCGTCGCCTCGACAATGTCCCGAAAATCGGGGCGAGGCATGGACACCAAATCGACGCATGTGACCAACCCGGCGGCCTTCGCGCGCGAAAGCACCTGCAATGCCCCTGTCGTGCCAGTTTCGTCTACGGTGTCAAGTTTCTCCAACAGTGTCAGATAGCCGAGGTAGAATAACCGCGCATCGCTGTCTGCGAAGGTTCCTACCGGGAAATCCTCAACTGAAAGCGTATCATTTGCGCCGCCCTGATAGAAAAACGTGCGGCTTCGTCCGGACACTGACATGACGTGGGTATGGGCTGTGGCGACGGCTGCCTTCGTCCGCAACGTCTCTGTGGGCAGGTCCAACTTGCGGCATTCTGCGAGAATGAAAGCGCCATAGTCATCATCCCCGATCGCGCCCATCGGCCAAAGGCGCAGGCCGGTTTTCAATCGAGCCAGGGCTGATATCACATTGGCTGGCCCACCGCCGATGCCGCGTGTTT
>JBCDKE010000107.1:0-5601 GCA_038747015.1 Pseudomonadota bacterium | reverse complement strand
GGATGCGGAGCTGTTTAGCGGCAAGCCTGACTGGTCCAAGCTGCAGGCAATTGCCGGTGTAGAGCTGACCGAAGAAGAGGCGGCGTTCCTGAACGGGCCTACCGAAGAGCTCTGCGCGATGATCAGCGACTGGGACGTGCGTCACACGGAGAAGGACATCCCGCAGCACATCTGGGATTTCGTCGCGGATCACGGTTTCTTTGGCATGCTGATCAGCAAGGAAAATGGCGGTCTGGGCTTTTCGGCGCAGGCGCAGTCCTTGATTCTGGGCAAGGTCAACTCGCGTTCCCCTGACGTGGGCACGACCATTGCCGTTCCGAACTCTCTCGGGCCGGGCGAGTTGCTCGAACATTACGGTACCGACGCGCAAAAGGCCTACTACCTGCCGCGTCTGGCAAAGGGTCAGGAAGTACCTTGCTTTGCGCTGACCGGTCCGACCTCGGGCTCTGATGCGGCCACCATGCGGGACGTGGGCTACGTCACCAAAGGCATGCATGAGGGCAAGGAAGTCGTCGGCATCCGCGTCAGCTGGGACAAGCGTTACATCACGCTCGGCCCCAAGGCGACGCTGCTCGGGCTGGCATTCCGTCTCTTTGACCCGGAGGGTCTGCTCGACCACGGCGAAGATATCGGCATCACGCTGGCGCTGATCCCGACGAGCCATGAGGGCGTCAATATCGGCCGCCGCCACCTGCCCTCGGGGGCGGCGTTCCCGAACGGCCCGAACTGGGGCAAGGACGTCTTTATCCCGATGGAATACGTCATCGGCGGTGAGGCCTATGTCGGCCAGGGTTGGCGCATGCTGATGAACTGCCTGAGCGTGGGCCGTGCGATCTCGCTGCCTGCCTCGTCCACTTCGGGTGCCAAGGCGATGCTACGCGTCACCACGGCCTATGCCCGCGTGCGCAAGCAGTTCGGCATGCCCATCGGGCGCATGGAAGGCATCGAAGAAGGTATCTCCCGCCTCGTTGAGAGCGCCTACATCACCGAAGCTGGCCGCGCGATGACGGCGGCGATGGTCGCTGCGGGCGAAAAGCCTGCCGTGCCGTCGGCGATCCTGAAGTACCAGAGCACGGAATACATGCGCCGTTCGGTGACGGACGCCATGGATATCCACGGCGGGCGCGCGATCTGCGACGGGCCGACGAACTACCTGCAGGGTGCATATCAGATGGTGCCGGTGGGCATCACCGTGGAGGGAGCAAACATCCTGACGCGGACGCTGATCACCTTTGCCCAGGGGTCGCTGCGCTGCCACCCCTACCTGCTGGCGGAAATCAACGCTGCCGGGAACGAGGACCAGCGTCAGGGTCTGCGCGATTTCGACGCCGCCTTTACCGGCCACGTTGGGTTCGTGTTCTCGAACATGGCGGGCGCGCTGTTCCACAACCTGACGGGCGGTTACTTTACCACCATCCCGAATGGCGCGGGCTCTACAGCCGGCCACTACAAGCAGCTGGCGCGCGCGAGCCGCAACTTCGCCCTCGTTGCTGACCTGACGGTGAGCCTCTTGGGCGGTGATCTGAAGACCAAGCAGCGGATTTCGGGGCGTCTGGCTGACGCGCTGAGCGAGATCTACCTGATCTCGGCCATGCTGAAGCGGTTCGAGGATGACGGCAGCCCGGCAGAAGACCGTGACGTGCTGGAACTGTGCATCACGAACGCGCTTTACCGGTTCGACCAGGCGCTGCACGGTGTCATCACGAACTTCCCGATCGCGCCGGTGCGCATCCTGATGTCGGCGCTCGTGCTGCCGCTGGGTCTGCGCCGCCGCGTGGCAAGCGACAAGCTGAGCAAGCGGATCGTGATCAAGGCACTGCAGCCCGGCGAGTTCCGCGATCGCATGACACGCGATATCTACGTGTCCCACGACCCGCAGGACATCACCGGTGTGCTGGAATACACGATGGCCAAAACCATCGCCGCGGAGCCGATCGAGCGTAAACTCGACAAGGCCGTGCGCGCGGGCAAGGTCCGTCGTTACCACGGCATCGACTGGCTGGCTGACGCGCAGGAAGCTGGCGTTCTTACGGCCGATGAGGTCGCCGATCTTCGTGAGCTCGAAGAGCTTGTGGCCCGCGTCATTGCGGTGGACCATTTTGACCCCGAAGAGGTTCGCCCCAACTATCAACCAGCCCCGACTGTGGCGCCTAGCCTCGCCGCAGAGTAGCGTTTCACGGAGCTGATAGAGAGCCGCCGGTATCCAAGGTGCCGGCGGTTTTTTTATGTGGTGATCCGCGGTCTTGCGCAGAAGAAGTGTCAAGTAATGTGTTCACATCTGCGTATGCTGAAGCGAACAAAACGTCCTAAACGTTGCGAGCGCACGCTTCTTTCTCTAAGCCCCTCGCAGACCGTTTAACTGCCAAGGGGCCGTATGTTCGACGCCCAGATCCGACCCCTGATTGATCCACCGCTGAACGCGCTGGGGCGGGTGGCCGCGCGTGCGGGGCTGACGGCAGATAGCGTGACCTTGGCCGGGCTGGTGCTGGGGCTCTTGGCAGCGGCAGCCATCGCGGGGGGCGCATTCACGCTGGCGCTGATCCTGATTTTGCTGTCGCGCATCGCCGATGGGCTGGATGGCGCAGTGGCGCGGGCGACGAAGAAGACCGATTTTGGCGGCTACCTCGATATCACCTGCGATTTCCTTTTCTACGGGGCGATCCCTATGGCGTTCGTCTGGTTCGACCCGGTTGCCAATGGCGCGGCGGGGGCGTGGCTGTTGACCAGTTTCTACTTCAACGGGGCAACGTTCCTTGGCTATGCGATCCTCGCTGAAAAGCGCGGCATCGATGACAAGCAGGAGCGGGGCGCCAAATCTCTCTACTTCACAGGCGGGCTGTTGGAAGGGGCGGAAACCATCGGTTTCTTTGTCCTTTTGTGCCTGATCCCGCAATGGTTCGCACCGCTGGCGGCGCTCTTTGGGGCGCTGTGCTTTTTCACCGCCGGGTCGCGCGTTTTGCTCGCCCGGCAGGTGTTTTCAGACAACGACAGGAAGGACATTCCATGAAACATTTGATCGCCGCCACGGCCGTGGCATTCGCGGGTGCGGCCTGGGCCGAACCTGACCCCACCGACTGGGATGCCGTGGTCGAAGAGGCAGAGGGTGAAACCGTTTTCTGGCACGCATGGGGCGGCGCCACGACGACCAATGATTTCATCGCCTGGGTCGGTGATCGCGTCATGGAGGACTACGGCGTCACGTTGGAGCATGTGAAGCTGACCGACACGGCCGACGCGGTGAACCGCGTGGTGGCCGAGAACGCAGCCGGCACCGACGAGGGCGGCGCGGTCGACATGATCTGGATCAACGGCGAGAACTTCATCGCGCTCAAAGACGCGGGTCTGTTGTTTGGCCCCTTTGCCGAGCAGCTGCCGAACTGGGAGCTGGTGGATGCTGAAGGCAAGCCGGTGACGGTGGATTTCACGGTGCCCACGGACGGGTTTGAAAGCCCCTGGGCCGCTGCGCAGGTGGTTTTCATCTATGACAGCGAGACGTTGAGCGAGCCGCCCACCAGTGCGGAAGCCATCGCGGAGTGGGCTGCGGCAAATCCGGGTCGTTTCACCTTCCCTCAGCCGCCGGACTTCCTGGGGACCACCTTCCTCAAGCAGATGCTGTTTGAATTGGTGGAAGATACCGACCGTCTGCAGAGCGATGCGGGCGACGATTATGCCGAGGTAACCGCGCCGCTGTGGGCGTGGCTCGAAGAGACGACGCCCAATATGTGGCGCGGGGGCCGGGCCTATCCGCAGAGCGGTCCGACGCAGCTGCAGCTGATCAATGACGGAGAACTCGATCTGGCGGTGAGCCTGTCGCCCGGTGAGGCCACGGCGGCCATTGCCAACCAGCAGCTGCCGGAAAGCGCGCGGACCTTTGTTCTGGACGGCGGCACCATCGGCAACGCCTCTTTCGTCGCGATCCCCTACAACGCCAATGCCAAGGCGGGGGCGATGGTTGTCGCGAACTTTCTCCTGAGTCCCGAGGCGCAGCTGAGGGCACAGACGCCGGACATTCTGGGCTATGGCACGGTTCTCGACATGGACAAGCTGAGCGAAGAAGACGCGGCGGCCTTTGCCAATCTGGACCTCGGCATTGCGACCCTGTCCCCGGCCGAGCTGGGCACGGCGCTGCCGGAACCCCATGCGAGCTGGATGACCCGGATCGAGCAGGACTGGCGCGAGCGCTACGGCGTTGCGAACTAGGCTTCGCCCCGGTGACGGCTGGAGCATCGTTCCGGCCCTCACCATTGCCATCCTTTTGAGCCCCATTGCCGCCGGTCTGATCGGGACTTTGGTCCCGGCCTTCGGCGGCATGAAGCCCGGCGGGGGTGGCAGTTTTTCCCTGGAGCCCTGGGCGATGCTGTGGGCGGAGCCTGGCATCGAGCGCGCGGCATGGATGTCGCTGAAGACCGGCGTTTTGTCGACGCTGGGAGCGTTGCTCGGCTGTCTGCTGCTGATTGCCGGATGGCAGGGAACGCGGGTTTTCGCGCGGCTGGAGCGGTTGCTGTCGCCTCTGTTGTCCGTGCCTCACGCGGCGGCGGCCCTGGGGCTGGCCTTTCTCATCACGCCCTCGGGCTGGGCGGCGCGGCTGGCGTCACCCTGGGCCACGGGGTGGGAGCGTCCGGTTGACGCGCTGATCGTCGGCGATGCGGGCGGTTGGGCGTTGACGGCAGGGCTGATCGCCAAGGAGCTGCCGTTCCTGATGCTCATGGCGCTGGCGGCGCTTCCGCAGGTGAACTCGAACGCGCGGATGCAGGTGGCGCAGTCGCTGGGCTATGGCCGTGTGCGCGGCTGGTTCCTGACGGTACTGCCCGCGCTTTACGTACAGCTGAGGCTGCCGATCTATGCGGTTTTGGCCTATGCGATGTCGAATGTGGACGTGGCCACGGTGCTGGGGCCGACGACACCGCCGACATTGTCGATCCTGATCCTGCGTTGGATGACGGACCCTGACCTCGCGCTGCGGGGGCCTGCGGCGGCGGGCGCGCTGATGCAGTTATCGCTGGTGGTCTTTGCCATCGCGGCGTGGCGTCTGGGCGAGATCCTTGCCGCGCGCGTGGGCGTCATGGCGGTGGAGAGTGGTCGCCGCGGGGCGGGTCTGCGCGACGGGTTTTGTCGGGGACTTGGGCTGGCGGTCACGGTGCTGGCGGGGCTCTCGATCTTTGGCGGGCTGTTGAGCCAGCTGGTGTGGTCATTCGCCGGGCGCTGGCGGTTCCCGGAGGCGTTGCCGTCGAGTTTTGGTCTGCGGTCCTGGATGCGCCACGGGGAGGGCGCGCTGGATGTGACTTTGGTCACTCTGGGTCTGGCGTTGATGGCGGCTGTGATCGCGCTGTTTTTCGTGCTGGGCTGTCTCGAGGCGGAGTATCGACGCGGCCGGTCCATGGGTCGAACGGGGATGTTCGTGCTCTATCTGCCGCTGATCCTGCCGCAGGTGGCGTTCCTGCCGGGGCTGCAAATCCTGATGCTGCAACTGGGCGCGTCCATGGGGTTTTGGCCCGTGCTGGCGAGCCATATTGTTTTCGTCCTGCCCTATATTTTCCTGGCGCTTTCCGGCCCGTTCAAGGCCTGGGACACGCGCTATGCCACGCTGGCGGCGACCATGGG
>JBCDKE010000106.1:0-5613 GCA_038747015.1 Pseudomonadota bacterium | reverse complement strand
TCGCGCTCGGGTACCCTGACCTACGAGGCGGTAAAGCAGACGACGGATATGGGGCTTGGCCAGTCAAGCGCGGTGGGTATTGGCGGCGACCCGATCAAAGGGACCGAGCATATCGATGTGCTCGAGATGTTCCTCGCGGATCCTGAGACGACAAGCATCATCATGATCGGCGAAATCGGCGGGTCAGCCGAAGAGGACGCCGCGCAATTCCTGGCCGATGAAAAGAAAGCCGGGCGCTGGAAGCCCACCGCCGGCTTCATCGCAGGCCGCACCGCCCCTCCGGGCCGCCGCATGGGCCACGCGGGTGCAATCGTTGCGGGCGGCAAAGGCGGCGCCGAAGACAAGATCGAAGCAATGAAGGCCGCCGGCATCGTCGTCGCCGACAGCCCCGCCACGCTGGGCGAAGCGGTGCAAGAGGCGATTGAGAAAGGGTGAGCGCTGATCCGCACATATGTGCGGCAAACGCTCAACAGGAGCGTTTGAAGCGCGAACGGGCGGAGCCCCGGATAGCGTTTGTGCGGATCAACCGGCGCGCACTGCGCGGCGATGGCAGCAAACAACCCTGCGCGGGTGCTGAAAGCGCCATCCCATGGAGACGATCGTGCGCTGCCCGGCAGTGCCGCCGGAAAAAAGGTTGCGCGACATGAAAGGCTTCGGTGCTGTGAAAAATCTCGTTCGATACCTGGCGTGTTGCGCGTTGCTCGCCGGGACTTACGATACAAGCAGTGCACAAGAGCCGAACGACTTCTTGTCTGACGCCGCACAAGCTTGCGTTGCTAACGGCGCGGCCGACGATGTGATTGTAGCGCAATTGCACAGTTTGGGCTGGACGCCCATCGCGAGTGAGACGCTGGCAGATTGGCAGCTTTCTCTCCTCGCATCACCTTATTTGGTCAATGCGGCGTACAAAACCGAATCTTCGCCAACTTGGCTGCAAGCATGGAACGAAGGGTTGGCAAAAACGGCGAGAGCGTTCTCACAGTCAAAAAAAGAAAGTCGGTTCAGATCGATTTCTTTTTGGGAAAGGCCGCACGACAAAGCGGTGCTTAAACTAGAAAAGACATCTTTGCCAAAAAGAACCCACGTAAACTGTATTGTAAGTGTGCAAGACGATCAGATTGTTGATCGCCCAGAAATAAAAAACCCCAACAAGCAGCACCTGAGGCCTATTAAATCATTTTCACTTTTCGGTCTCGGTCGCCGCGAAATTTTAAATGCGACAATCACCCATGAAGGCGTCGATCTCAACCGCGACGTTATTACAAGTCTTTTGGACGGCGCACACCCCGCTGACGTTTACATGCTGACGAATGTTTACATCATGGTGCAGGACTAACATGACCTTCCAACAATCCATATCCACCTGCCTGCGCAAGTATTTCACCTTTTCCGGTCGCGCCTCGCGGTCCGAGTATTGGTGGTTTTTCCTCTTTGTCCTTGTCTTAGGGATCATACTTGGGCTCGTCGAAGATCAGCTCTTTGGAACAGACAACTTTAACGCCGAGACCACGGAAACCTCCGTCAGGGTTACTGCTGAAACCAACGGGCCGCTCACGTCCATCTTCAGCCTTTTGACCTTCCTGCCGATGCTCGCTGCCGGCTGGCGGCGCATGCATGACACCGGGCGCTCGGGGCTTTTCCTGCTTTACCCGCTGATTGTCATGGTCGGTCTGATGATGTTCATCGGCGTGTCCGGTGGCATCGAACAAATGATGGCGGGCGGCGGAGCCGCGATGCTTTTTGACAGCGCCTTCGGGCTCATCCTGCTTGTCGCAATGTTTGTGCTTTGTCTCTCCCCCTTTCTTGTCCTTTGGTGGCTCACCCGCCCCAGCCAACCCGGCCAGAACCAATTCGGTCCCAACCCGCATGAGGTGCAACAATGACTGAACAACGCAATGACCAATTCCATGCCTCAAGCTTCATGCAGGGGCACAATGCCGAATACCTCGAACAGATGTATGCGCGCTATGCCGCAGACCCCGCAGCGGTGGACGAAGCGTGGCAAAGTTTCTTCCGCGCGATGGGGGACGATGAGGTCGCGGTCAAACGCGAAGCCGAAGGGCCATCCTGGGCGCGCACCGACTGGCCGCCGCAACCAAGCGATGACTGGACGGCAGCGCTCACCGGCGAATGGGCCCCCGAGCCCGAAGCCAAGGCCGCGGGCGAAAAGATCAAGGCAAAAGCGACAGAAGTGGGGGCCACGGTCTCAGAGGAGCAGATCAAACGCGCGGTGCTCGACAGTATCCGGGCGCTGATGCTGATCCGCGCCTACCGCATCCGGGGCCATCTCGAAGCGAACCTCGACCCGCTTGGCATGCGCGAGAGCACCCCCCACCCCGAGCTTGACCCGAAATCCTACGGCTTCACCGAGGCCGACATGGACCGGCCTATATTCATCGACAAGGTGCTCGGGCTCGAAGTCGCATCGGTGCGCGAAATTCTCGCCATCGTCAAGCGCACGTATTGTGGCACTTTCGCGCTTCAATACATGCATATTTCCAACCCCGAAGAAGCGGGCTGGCTCAAGGAGCGCATCGAAGGTTACGGCAAAGAGATCGCGTTCACCCGAGAAGGACGCCGGGCCATCCTGCGGAAACTCGTCGAAGCCGAGGGGTTCGAGAAATTCCTGCATGTCAAATACATGGGCACCAAGCGGTTTGGCCTCGACGGTGGCGAAAGTCTTGTGCCCGCGATGGAGCAGATCATCAAGCGAGGCGGCGCTCTGGGGGTCAAGGACATGGTGATCGGTATGCCGCACCGGGGGCGCCTGTCGGTGCTCGCCAATGTGATGGCCAAGCCCTACCGCGCGATCTTCAACGAGTTTCAGGGCGGCAGCTTCAAGCCGGATGAGGTCGACGGATCGGGCGATGTGAAATATCACCTCGGCGCGTCGTCGGACCGCGAATTCGACGGCAACACGGTCCACCTCAGCCTCACGGCAAACCCTTCGCACCTTGAGGCGGTGAACCCGGTCGTGCTCGGCAAAGCCCGCGCAAAGCAGGACCAGGGCAATGACGCAGAGCGGACCACCGTTCTGCCAATCCTGCTGCACGGCGATGCGGCTTTTGCCGGTCAGGGCGTCGTGGCGGAGTGTTTTGCGCTATCAGGACTGCGCGGTCATAAAACCGGTGGCACGATCCATATCGTCGTCAACAACCAGATCGGCTTTACCACAGCCCCACACTTCAGCCGGTCATCGCCCTACCCCACGGACAACGCGCTGGTGGTCGAAGCGCCAATTTTCCACGTCAACGGCGACGATCCCGAAGCGGTGGTGCATGCGGCCAAGGTCGCAACGGAATTCCGTCAGAAGTTTCACAAGGACGTGGTGCTCGACATCTTCTGCTATCGGCGGTTTGGCCATAACGAAGGCGACGAGCCCATGTTCACGAACCCGATCATGTACAAGAAGATCAAGGGCCATAAGACCACGCTCAGCCTCTATACAGAGCGGCTGGTCAAGGACGGGCTGATCCCGGAAGGCGAGATCGAGGACATGAAAGCCGGCTTCCAGGCGCATATGAACGAAGAGTTCGAAGCCGGGAAAGAATACCGTCCCAACAAGGCCGACTGGCTCGACGGGAAATGGTCGCATCTTGAGAAACGCGAGGCGCAGAAATACCAGCGCGGCAAGACAGCGATTGCTAAGAAAACGATGGAAGAGGTGGGCAAGGCGCTGTCAACCGTGCCCGAAGGCTATCCGGTCCACAAGACGGTGGGCCGCCTGCTGGAGGCGAAGCAGGAAATGTTCAAATCCGGGACAGGGTTTGACTGGGCAACGGCAGAGGCTCTGGCCTTCGGCTCACTGCTCACCGAAGGCTACCGGGTGCGTCTGGCCGGACAAGACAGCACCCGCGGCACCTTCAGCCAGCGGCATTCGGGCCTTGTCAACCAGGACACGGAAGAACGCTACTACCCGCTCAACAGCATCAAGCCAGGACAGGCGCGTTACGAGGTCATCGACTCGGCGCTGTCGGAATACGCCGTGCTCGGATTTGAATATGGCTACTCACTTGCGGAGCCAAACGCACTGACCATGTGGGAAGCGCAGTTCGGCGACTTTGCCAATGGCGCGCAGATCATGTTCGACCAGTTCATCTCGTCAGGTGAATCGAAATGGTTGCGGATGTCGGGGCTTGTCTGTCTGCTGCCACATGGCTTTGAAGGGCAAGGTCCCGAACACTCCTCCGCGCGGCTCGAACGCTTCTTGCAGATGTGCGGGCAGGACAACTGGATCGTGGCGAATTGCACGACGCCGGCCAACTACTTCCACATCCTGCGCCGGCAGATCCACCGGTCTTTCCGCAAACCGCTCATCCTGATGACGCCGAAGTCGCTGCTAAGGCACAAGATGGCGGTTTCTACAGCCGGGGAATTCACCAGCGGCTCAAGCTTCCACAGGTTGATGTGGGATGACGCCGAGCAGGGCAACTCCGATACCAAGCTCGTAGCCGACAAAAAGATCCGCCGCGTGGTGATGTGCTCGGGCAAAGTGTACTACGACCTGCTGGAAGAGCGCGACGCGCGCGGCATCGACGATATCTACCTGCTGCGGGTCGAGCAGTTCTACCCCTTCCCGGCGCAATCCGCGGTCAAGGAGCTCGAACGCTTCAAACAGGCCGAGGTGATCTGGTGCCAGGAAGAGCCCAAGAACCAGGGCGCATGGTCTTTCATCGAACCCAACATCGAATGGGTCCTGAGCCGCATAAAGGCCAAGTACCCGCGCCCCGTCTATGTCGGGCGCGCGACCTCTGCCTCGCCCGCCACGGGGCTCGCAAGCCAACACAAAGCACAGCAAGCGGCGCTCGTTAACGACGCGCTGACCATCGAAGGGAAGTAAGACATGACTACCGAAATCCGCGTCCCCACGCTGGGCGAATCCGTCACCGAGGCGACGGTCGCGACCTGGTTCAAGAAACCGGGTGAGACCGTCTCGGTCGATGAAATGCTCTGCGAGTTGGAAACCGACAAGGTCACTGTCGAAGTGCCTTCACCCGCCGCGGGCGTGCTGGGAGAGATCGTCGCCGCCGAAGGCGACACCGTCGGGGTGGACGCCTTGCTCGCGACGCTGACCGAAGGCGAAGGCGCAGCAGCAGCACCCGCCGCCGCGCCAAAGGCGGCCCCTGCCGCATCCGAGGCGGCGCCTGCTGTTGCAGCGCAGGGCGGCGGCGGCTCTGTCGACGTCATGGTGCCCACACTGGGCGAATCCGTCACCGAAGCAACCGTCAGCACGTGGTTCAAAAAGGTGGGCGACAGCGTCGCGCAGGACGAGATGCTGTGCGAACTTGAAACCGACAAGGTCTCGGTCGAAGTCCCGGCTCCGGCGGCCGGCACACTCACCGAAATTCTCGCGGACGAAGGTGCAACGGTCGCGGCAGGCGGCAAACTCGCGGTCATGAGTGCCGGCGCGGGGGCCGCCGCCGCGCCTGCCCCGGCAGCGCCCGCGCCCGCCGCCGCGCCTGCCGCCACGGGCGGCAAGGATGTCGAGGACGCGCCCTCCGCCAAGAAGGCTATGGCAGAGGCAGGCCTCAGCGCCGATCAGGTCACGGGTACCGGGCGTGACGGGCGGATCATGAAAGAGGATGTGGCAACTGCCATCGCCGCTGCCTCGGC
>JBCDKE010000105.1:0-5678 GCA_038747015.1 Pseudomonadota bacterium | reverse complement strand
CCCAAAGGTGCAGTTCCCCCGCACCACCGTGTTCGCGCCCGCAAAGCTCTCCATAAGGACCGCCGTGATCTCCAGCTGCCCGGCCGAGGACTGCCGGTCCCCGCGTTTGCCTGCCAGCTGGTCGATATCGTCGATAGTGCCGAACCCGATCACGCCCGGATCGATGACGTTGTTGATAAAGGCCTTGGCGTTTTGCCCCGACTTACCCTGATAGCTGTCGATATTGTCGGTGCTCAGGTTCTGATAGCGGAACGGATAGCCCGCCACCTCGCAATAGCCGTTGATCAGACCCGCCATCATCTGGATCAGCGTCGTCTTCCCGGTCCCCGGCGCGCCATCCCCCATGAAGGTAAAGATGAACCCACCCAGCTCCGCGAACGGGTTCAGACGGCGGTCAAAATCATAGGCCATCAGCATCTTGGCCAGCTTCATCGCCTGATACTTGGCAATGTGGTTGCCCACGACCTCGTGCGGCTCCTTGAAGGTCATGGTGAGCTTGGCACCCTTGGCCTTCGTCGCCGGCTCAAAGCCGCGGATTGCAAAATCATCGGCCTCCACGTGCCAGGCTGCGGCCCGGAACGGCTCCAGCCGCCCTGCGTTATCCGCCCGCGCCGCGACCTTGCCCATGAGCGCCTCTGCATAGGCGAGCACCGTGGCAACCACGCGCCCTTCGTCAGACCCGTGCGCGGCCAGCTTCTGATCCAGCTCCCATAGCGCACCGTGCAGCGCCAGCGGCGCGTTCTCGGTCAGCACCTCTTCCACGTCGCCCACATCGACGGACTCCTCCGTCGCATGGGGCGCCAGCAAAAACGCCGTTGCCGACCCAAAGACAAAGAGGACGGCCAGGGCCTCCCCGGTCATCAGCTCGCGGAATTCGTCCTTGCGGCCCGCCGCCACTCCGCCGGTGAGGTTTTCACGCTTCAACGCCGCCAGCTCCGTCCGCTCACCATAGGCCTCACCCACCGCCAGCGCGATCGCCAGCGCGCGGCGGACACCGGTCAACACAGACGCCTGCAAGGGCGAGGTCAGCGCATCGCCCTCATCGGCCCCCTCGATCCGCTCCCGCAGATCAACGCCCGATTTCCGGATCGTGCGCGAGGCACTCAGCCCCGGAGTCGTCGATCGAAACCGCCGGCGCGTGCCGACACCGGGCGACCGTTCCTCGGCCACTTCTTTCGCGGTACCCACCCGAGGCGCGTGATCAAACCCGTCCAGCATCGCCAAAGCCGCATCGTAATGCGCGCGGATCTCTTCCTCCCGCAGCTCCATCTGGTCCGACATCTGACTCATTTCACCTGCCTCTTCATCATTCCAAAATAATTCCCGCCGGGGGCATCCAGTCGGGCCAAGAATTCAATTCTCTCAGTATACGAGCACCCGGCCCGACGGGCTCACCACGAATTTCCGCACCTCGCGCAAACCCGGTGGCCCGAGCTCCTCGAGCGCCTGATAGGGCCGCGCGGGCAACATGATCGCGCGCCGCGTGAATGTCGCCCCGGTGTCCGGCCCTCCGGCCTGGCCCGTTGGGTCCAAGGCAAAGACCTGCCGCTCCACCCGGCCAAACCAGCCGCTCTTCTGCATCTCCGCATGGTTCGCGATCAGTTCCTCCTCGGTCCAGACCAGTGCCCAGTCCTCGCCCTCCGGCGCATCTGCCTGCGCCAGCACCTTGCGCAGCGGCCCGGTCTGCTCGGTAAAGGCATGGGAATACATCGGCCCGAGATGGAACCGGCGCAGCCGTTTCGGATGCAGATCACTGAAATCGAGATCAAAGCCGCGCGCGATGGTCAGCAGCTTCAGGTCACCCTGGCTCTGCGCCATCAAATGCGCCTGCACCTCCGGCCAGCGCCGAATGTCCTTGGGCAGCGACGTGCGCCCGGTGTCTTCCAGTTCCATCAGATAGATCGTCGGCAGGTTCACCTGGCTGTCATAGACCGCCCAATGCACCAGAAACCGGCGCCGCTCGCCGTCATTGCCCTGCCAGATCGCATCCGGATCATTCCTGAGCCAGAACAGATGCCCCCGCGCCAGCTCTTCGTAATAGAGCCGCTGCGACAGCGCGAATTGCAGCTTGGTGGGGATCTCCTTGTCCCCCACGATCTTTTTCACCATCCGGTCTTTGAGCGTATCTGCGTTCTCCGATCCCGCCAGATGGCGGTCGAGCTGCGAGGCATCGACAGAAAGCTCCATCAGCTCCGCCGCCGCCGGAAACCCGCTCTCGCGGAAATCAAACATCAGCTTGCCCGCGCCGCTGACGCGACCCGCAAAGAGGTACTTCATGGAAAGCGCCCGGAACGTGTAGGTCAGCCCCGCGATATAGCGGCCCAGAACCTCCACTTCGGTCTTTGTCAGCGTGCCTTCCGCCTCCATGACGCCGGCGACGCGCCCCATATGCTGGGTGATCCGCTCAAACTTGCGGAAATAGCGCCGCGTGACGCGGGTGTCTTGGATGGGAGTAGTGTCGTTCATATTATCCGCGTGGCCGTAGGGTGCGCATCGCGCACCATTGCGCTGGAAACCGCCGGGCTAATGCCCAGCCTGCCGGTCACTGTACAGCCCAATCTCACCCGCCATAGGCGTTCGAGTCATGCTTCTCAACAATGGTCGCAAACCGGCGCGCGAACCTCTCATCCGCCTTGGCCTTCGCCTCCAGCACTTCGCGGGCAAAGACCATGTGGTCTTCGTGCGCTTCCAGCATCTCCGCCATGCGCGAATTGGTGGCTGACCCGATGGCCGCCATGGCCGTCTGCGCCTCTTGGTCCGTCTTCACGCCGATCTCGTTGATGCGGTGCGCGACGTCCTGCTGCTGCGCGGTCTTCAACGACTTGGTCAGAGCATCATACAGCACCACGCGCTGCTTGGTATCTGTCTGCAATTTGTTGATCAGCACCATCTGCGTGGCCGCCTGATTGGTCAGCGAGTCCACCCAGGTCTTGCCCTTCTCGATGTAACGCTCCAGCGTCTGGGACCGGGCGAGCTTTACCTGCTCTTCCCGGATCATCTCGTTGTATTTCGCGTTCAGCTCAGCGAGCTCCGTTTCCAGCGCCGTCCGCGCCGCCGCGTCCGTCTCTACGCTGATCTTGTTTTCCAGCGTGATGATCTGCGGGTCCATGGCCTGAATATCGCCCTTCAGCGCCTCAAGCTCCCCCACCACGGTCTCACGCTCTTCCAGCGTGCCGCTCAGGTTGGTCTCCACCTTGCCCTTCTGGACCTCCAGCTCCGCCAACTGCCCTTCCAGCAGCGACACGATGGTGTCCGACTTTGCAATCAGATCCTGCAACTTGTCATCGATGGACGCCGTCCGCAGGCGCTCTTGGCGCATGCTCTCTGACCGGTTCTTGGAAAAGATGCCCACGACACTTTCCCAACCGGTCTTCGACCGCAGCTCGTCAAAATCGCTTTGGAAGCCAGCGGTGACATCATCGAGCCCCATGATCAGCTCTGCGATATTGGCATTCATCAGATCGGTATGGGCGTGCACATCGTCCAGCGAGGCGTTCTCGATATCAACGCTGATATCTTGGCCTTCCGCCATCTTCTGGCGCGCCGTCTCAATGCGCGAGGTCAGCTCCGCCACCTTCGCCTGAGCCTGCTCAACTTGGGCCTGGCTCTCTTTAATCTGACTGTCAAAATCGCTCATCGCTATCCTTTCGCTCACGGGTTCGTGAACAACATATGGGGTGTGTTAACAGGATTTACATCCCTTCTTGACCCGATTCTCGCGCATCCAGGGCCGTCAGTCGACTGTTTTTGTGGGGTAAATATGGCGCTTTTCAGTTTTCGTTGCCCCCTTTTCTTTTTAGTCCTCCGCTGCCACGCTCGCGGCCATGCGACTGCAAGGAAAAACAGCAATAGTCACCGGCGGCGCCTCAGGATTCGGCGCGGGTATCGCCCGTAAATTCGCGGCTGAGGGGGCGCATGTCCTCGTGGCCGATTTGAACGGCGACGGCGCGCGCGAGATCGCCTCGGAAATCGACGGCGATGCGGCCGAGGTCGATGTCTCTGACGGGGCCTCGGTGGCGGCACTTGCGGCCATTGGCGACTGGGGCAGTGCCGACATCCTCGTCAACAACGCGGGCATCACCCACATGCCCGGTCCGCTCGAAGACATCTCCGAAGAGGATTTCGACCGCGTCCTCGCCGTGAACGCCAAATCCGTCTTCCTCTTCGCCCGCCACTTCGTGCCCGCGATGAAGGCACGGAACGCAGGCGTGATCCTCAACGTGGCCTCCACGGCAGGGGTCTCCCCCCGCCCCCGTCTGAACTGGTACAACGCCTCCAAGGGCTGGATGATCACGGCGACCAAGACGATGGCGGTTGAGCTCGCTCCTCACGGCATCCGTGTGAACGCGATCAACCCCGTGGCTGGCGAAACACCCCTTCTGGCCTCGTTCATGGGCGGTGACACGCCCGAAACCCGCGCGAAATTCCTGTCGACGATCCCGCTGGGCCGCTTTTCCCAGCCCGAAGACATGGGTGCCGCCGCCGCGTTCCTATGTTCGGACGAGGCCTCCATGATCACCGGCGTAGCGCTCGAGGTCGACGGCGGGCGCTGCATCTGATGGCCACGCGCAAAGCGGTAGAGATTGCCGTCTACGCCGGCACCTTTGAAAGCCAGCCGCTGGTGTTCGCCCATCTCTACGATCTCGCCACCGCGCTGGGGATCGAGATGGCTCTCGATGAGATCGACGTGATCTGCAAAACCGACCCGACCCCGCGCCTCGCTCACTATTTCGACGCCGAAACTGTGGACGTCATCACCGCTAACCTCGGCCTCTTCACGACGACAATCCTCGTCTTTCCAGAAGCCTTGGCCGGAGATCTCGAAGGCTCCACCCGCATCACCGCACTGGGCAAATATCAGGGCTCGCGGGTGCGGGCATGACGCGCAACCTGATCACCGATGTCGCCGGACTCATGGTTGGCAGCGCGCAGGACACTCGGCTAGCCTCCGGCGTCACGGTGCTGACGGCCGACGCGCCCTTTACCGCCGGGGTCCACGTCATGGGCGGCGCGCCGGGCACCCGCGAAACAGATCTGCTGGCACCCGACCGGCTGGTGCAGGAAGTGGATGCACTCGTGCTCTCGGGCGGCTCCGCCTTCGGGCTGGCGGCCGCCGACGGCGTCTCGGACGGGCTCCGCGCCATGGGTCGCGGGTTTCCCGCCGGCCCCGCCCGCGTCCCAATTGTGCCGACAGCGATCCATTTCGACCTCGCCAATGGCGGCGACAAGGAGTGGGAGGCAAACCCCTACGCCGCACTGGGCCGCGCGGCTCTCGACGCCGCCAGTGAGGATTTCGACCTCGGCACCGCAGGCGCGGGATACGGCGCAACGGTTGCGCTCGGCATGGGCGGGCTCGGATCGGCATCCGCCACCACCCCCTCAGGCCACACCGTGGGGGCGCTCGTGGCCGTTAACGCCATCGGCACGCCTTGGCATCCGGAAACCGGCCAGTTCTGGGCCGCGCCCTTCGAAGAAGAGGGCGAGTTCGGCAGCCTCGGCACGTCGCAAACAGCACCGCGACACCCGCCTACGAAGCTCTCGCAGCACAACACCACGATCGCCATCGTGGCCACCGATGCAGCGCTGACGCAGGCTCAATGCACGCGCCTCGCCACAGCGGCCCATGACGGCATGGCCCGCGCGCTGATCCCGTCGCACACGCTCTTTGACGGCGACCT
>JBCDKE010000104.1:0-5800 GCA_038747015.1 Pseudomonadota bacterium | reverse complement strand
CGGCCACATCCACAAGCGCGGCTCGGTCGGCGTGGTCAGCCGCTCGGGCACGCTAACGTATGAGGCGGTGAAGCAGACCGGTGATATCGGACTGGGCCAATCCCCGGCTGTGGGTATCGGCGGTGACCCGATCAAAGGGACCGAACATATCGACGTGCTCGAATGGTTCCTCGCGGATGATGAGACAGAGTCCATCATCATGATCGGCGAAATCGGCGGCTCCGCCGAAGAAGAAGCCGCGCAGTTCCTCAAAGACGAGGCCAAAAAAGGCCGCTCCAAACCCACCGCAGGCTTCATCGCCGGCCGCACGGCCCCTCCGGGCCGCCGTATGGGTCACGCAGGCGCCATCGTCGCCGGCGGCAAGGGCGGTGCCGAGGACAAGATCGAAGCGATGAAATCCGCCGGTATCGTTGTCGCCGAAAGCCCCGCAGGTCTCGGCGAGGCTGTGCTCGAAGCGATCGGCAAGTGAACTCGCATCACGCAGACCAATCGGAACAGCAGGACGCTGCAGAAAATGTTGCGCCTGCGTCCCCCGCGTCGGCTTCCGGGCTGACCTGGGGTCTGTGTGTGGCCACTTTGAACCGGATCGACGTGCTCGAGCGGTGCGTTGCGCTGGCATTGGACCAGTCTCGTGCACCCAGCGAAGTCGTGATCGTTGACGCCAGCGATGACTGGCGTCAGCACGAAGAGCGGATTGCGAAGATTACTGACAGCTTCGGCACGCCGCTGACCTATCTCCCGGCACGTCTGAAATCATCGGCGAACCAGCGCAATCAGGGCATTGCAGCGTCTTCATCTGATATCCTGTTCATGATCGATGATGACTCCCTGATGTTCCCCGGCGCGGCCAAAGAGATCATGTCGCTTTATGAGGCGGATCAGGACAAACAGTGCGCGGCCATTGGCCTGTCATCGCGCGACGCTCTTCCTGGCACGGCGACGACCGAAGACAATACCGCAGCAACACCGCCGACCAATATCGGCGGGCGTGCGGTGGTTTGGCAACGCCGCAACAAGCTGGTCAAATTCATCTACAAAGAGCTGTTCCTGCTGACGATGGACCGGCTGTTCTACGAATATGCGCCAACCCCGGCGACATCTCCTGAGGGTGGCGCGCCCGCGTGGATGCAAGGGCGCGGCAACTTCACGAATTTCATCGGCGGGTTCGCCATGACCGTGCGGCGCGACATTGCCCAGCGCGAACCGTTCAACCGACACTTGATGAGCTATTGCCCTGCCGAGGACCTCGATACGGTCTATCGCTGGCGCAGGCATGGATTTGCGATGTTCGCACGCAATGCAGGCGTGCATCATCTGGTTGTTCAAACCTCCCGGATCCAGCCCAAACATGTGACCATCCTGCAGATCACGAACATGGTGTTCATGACCTGCTTCAACACAAACCGTCCGGTTCTTGATCGCATCGGCGTCAGTGTCCGGGTGCTGCGACGGGTCCTGGCCGACTTCCTCAAGGATGCCGGCACTTTGCGCCTGATGTTCCCCAAATTTCGTGCCGCATTGATGTCGCTACCGCAGGTGGTCCGCCTCCTCAGCTACGGCCAAGATGAACTGCCCCGGAAATACGAACGTTTCCAATGCGAGCTTCTCTGGGGCGTGAGCGCCCCGATCCTTAACCCGGATGCCATGGCAGGCGAGCTCCATGAGAACTGAGACCACCTTTTTTGAACGATTTCGTCCCAACCCACTTGAGGTTACCCAATGACTGACCAAAGCCCGAACGATCAGTTCCACGCCTCCTCCTTTATGCAGGGGCATAACGCAGAATACCTGGAACAGCTCTACGCGCGATACGCCAATGACCCTTCGGCGGTGGACGAGGCATGGGCCGCGTTTTTCCGCGACATGGGCGATGCTGATCTCGACGTAAAGGCCGAAGCCGCTGGCCCGTCCTGGGCACGCGGTGACTGGCCCCCTGCGCCCAATGACGACCTGACCGGGGCGCTCACCTGGGAGTACCCGGACGAGCCCGAGGCGAAATCGGCAGGCAAGAAGATCGCCGAAAAGGCCAAGGAACAGAACGTTCAGGTGTCTGACGACGCGATCAAACGCGCCGTGCTCGATTCCATGCGCGCGCTGATGATCATCCGCGCCTACCGGATCCGGGGCCACCTGGCGGCCGACCTTGACCCGCTGGGGATGCGCGAGATGCCGGACCGGCCAGAGCTGAACCCGGCCTCCTACGGCTTCAACGAGGCCGACATGGATCGGCCGATCTTCCTCGACAACGTTCTGGGCCTGCAAATTGCCACGATGCGTCAGATCATCGACATCGTGAAGCGCACCTATTGCGGCACCTTTGCGCTGCAATACATGCACATCTCGAACCCGGAAGAGAGCCAGTGGCTCAAGGAACGGATCGAGGGGCTGGGCAAGGAAATCACCTTCACCCGCGAGGGGCGGAAGGCGATCCTGAACAAGATGGTCGAGGCCGAGGGCTTCGAGAAATTCCTCCATGTGAAATACATGGGCACCAAGCGTTTCGGCCTCGATGGCGGCGAGGCGCTGATCCCCGCGATGGAACAGATCATCAAGCGCGGCGGCGCGCTGGGGGTAAAGGACATCGTGATCGGCATGCCCCACCGCGGGCGTTTGAGCGTACTCGCCAACGTGATGGGCAAACCCTACCGCGCGATCTTCAACGAATTCCAGGGCGGCAGTTTCAAACCCGAGGATGTCGACGGATCGGGGGACGTGAAATACCACCTCGGCGCGTCCTCGGACCGCGAATTTGACGGCAATAACGTGCACCTGTCGCTTACCGCGAACCCCTCGCACCTCGAGGCCGTGAACCCGGTGGTTCTCGGCAAGGCACGGGCCAAGCAAGACCAACTCAACGACGACGAGCGGACGTCGTGCCTGCCGGTACTGCTCCACGGTGACGCGGCCTTTGCAGGCCAGGGCGTGGTGGCAGAATGCTTTGGCCTTTCGGGCCTCAAGGGGCACAAGACCGGCGGCACCATGCATGTGGTCGTCAACAACCAGATCGGCTTTACCACGGCGCCGCATTTCTCTCGGTCTTCGCCTTACCCAACCGATATCGCACTGATGGTGGAGGCCCCGATCTTCCACGTGAACGGCGACGACCCGGAGGCAGTGACCCACGCGGCCAAGGTAGCGACAGAGTTCCGCCAGAAATTCCACAAGGACGTGGTGATCGACATCATCTGCTACCGCCGCTTCGGCCACAACGAGGGGGACGAACCAATGTTCACCAACCCTCTCATGTACAAGAAGATCAAGAAACAAAAGACATCGCTGACGCTCTATACTGAGCGTCTGGTGCGTGACGGCCTGATCCCTGAGGGCGAGATCGAAGACATGAAGGCGGCTTTCCAAAGCCACCTGAATACCGAATTCGAGGCCGGCAAGGACTACAAGCCCAACAAGGCGGACTGGCTCGACGGCCGTTGGTCCCACCTCGACAAACGCGGTGAGGAATACCAGCGCGGCGCCACTGCCATCGCCGAAGACACCTTTGCCGAGGTCGGCGGCGCGCTAACGCGTACGCCCGAAGGTTATCCCCTGCACAAGACCGTGGCGCGGATGCTCGACAACAAGAAGAGCATGATCGACAAGGGCGAAGGCATCGACTGGGCCACCGGTGAGGCGCTCGCATTCGGGTCGCTCTTGACCGAAGGCTACGGCGTCCGCCTCGCCGGTCAGGACTCCACCCGCGGTACATTCTCCCAGCGCCACTCGGGCCTCGTGAACCAGGACACCGAAGAACGCTTTTATCCGCTCAACAACATCCGCGAAGGCCAGGCCCACTACGAGGTCATCGACTCGATGCTCTCAGAATACGCGGTGCTCGGGTTCGAATACGGCTACTCGCTGGCGGAACCCAACTCGCTGACCCTGTGGGAAGCGCAGTTCGGCGACTTCGCCAATGGCGCGCAGATCATGTTCGACCAGTTCATCAGCTCCGGTGAATCAAAATGGCTGCGCATGTCGGGCCTCGTCTGCCTCCTGCCCCACGGTTACGAAGGTCAGGGGCCGGAACACTCGTCCGCGCGCCTCGAACGGTTCCTGCAGATGTGTGGTCAGGACAACTGGATCGTCGCGAACTGCACGACCCCCGCGAACTACTTCCACATCCTGCGCCGGCAGCTGCACCGCGACTACCGCAAGCCGCTGATCATGATGACGCCGAAATCGCTCTTGCGTCACAAACTGGCGATCAGCCGCAAAGAGGACTTCACCGAAGGCTCGTCCTTCCACCGCGTCCTCTGGGACGACGCGCAATACGGCAACTCGGACACCAAGCTGAAGGCCGACGACAAGATCAAGCGCGTGGTGATGTGCTCGGGCAAGGTCTACTACGACCTGCTCGAAGAACGCGACGCACGCGGCATCGACGACGTCTACCTGATGCGCATCGAACAGTTCTATCCGTTCCCCGCCATCTCCATGGTCAAGGAACTCGAACGCTTCAAAGGCGCCGAGATGATCTGGTGCCAGGAAGAGCCCAAGAACCAAGGCGCATGGACGTTCATCGAACCCAATATCGAATGGGTGCTGGGCCGTATCAAAGCCAAACACCCCCGCCCGGTCTATGTGGGCCGCGCGACCTCCGCATCGCCCGCCACGGGCCTCGCCTCTTCTCACAAAAAGCAACAAGCCGACCTCGTCGACGAAGCTCTGACCATCAAGGACTAGCCACATGACTACCGAAGTACGTGTCCCGACCCTTGGCGAAAGCGTTTCAGAGGCCACCGTCGCCACATGGTTCAAGAAACCGGGCGACACCGTGGCAGTGGACGAAATGCTCTGCGAACTCGAAACCGATAAAGTGACGGTAGAGGTCCCCTCACCCGTTGCCGGTACACTGACCGAAATCGTGGCCGCCGAGGGCGACACGGTGGGCGTCGACGCCCTCCTGGCCCAGGTGGCCGAAGGCGGGGCAGAGGCAGCAGCAGCCCCCGCCGCCGCAGCGGCCCCCGCCGCAGCCGCTCCAGCAGCAGCGGGTGGCGATGGCGGGACCGTGGACATCATGGTCCCCACCCTAGGCGAAAGCGTCTCCGAGGCGACCGTTTCCACCTGGTACAAAAAGCCCGGCGATGCCGTGACCCAGGACGAAATGCTCTGCGAACTCGAAACCGACAAGGTCAGCGTCGAGGTCCCCGCCCCCGCCACGGGAACGATGGGTGAAATCCTCGCCGCAGAGGGCGACACGGTCGAGGCCGGTGGCAAGCTCGGCACCATTGCCGCAGGCGCCGGTGCCGCAGCGCCCGCAGCCGCCCCCGCCGCCGCAGCACCAGCCGCGAGCACCGCAAAGGACGTCGAAAACGCTCCCTCCGCCAACAAACTCATGGCCGAAAGAGGCATCGACCCCGCCAGCATCCAGGGCAGCGGTCGCGATGGCCGGGTGATGAAAGAGGACGTCCTGAACGCCCCCGCAGCGCCCGCCCCGGCACCTGCCCCGGCGGCCATGCCGCGCGCGCCGGTGGCCGCCGACGACGCCGCCCGCGAAGAACGGGTCAAGATGACCCGCCTGCGCCAGACCATCGCGCGCCGCCTGAAAGACAGCCAGAACACGGCGGCCATGCTGACAACCTATAACGAGGTCGACATGGGCCCCGTCATGGACCTGCGCTCGACCTACAAGGATCTCTTCCTGAAAAAGCACGGCGTGAAACTTGGCTTCATGTCCTTCTTCACCAAGGCCTGCTGCCACGCGCTGATGGAGGTGCCGGAGGTCAACGCCGAAATTGACGGGGACCACATCGTCTACAAGTCCTACGTCAACATGGGCGTCGCCGTAGGAACGCCCACCGGGCTT
>JBCDKE010000103.1:0-6016 GCA_038747015.1 Pseudomonadota bacterium | reverse complement strand
CGCAATCCCAGAACATGATACCCGCCTGAGGGAACAGATCGGAAATCGGCATCATCGCAGACCCGATAATCCCAAAAGCATGCTCAATCCCATGACGCTGCAGAACTTTAACAAACGCTTCTTCTGTGGTCATCTTCATGGGCGCAAACCTTTCTTAAAGCCGCCACGGCGGGAGTTGTGTGTGAGTCGCGCGCACCATAGGAGTGACCCACTTTCGCCGCTAGTGAAAAATTCCGTCTCATTTTCACGCTAAATGGTTTCTCTGCCTAAGTTATGGCCCGGCCTTGCAAAAATGCGTTCTGAGGCTGCCTGAGAAACAGGCAGTGCCTGAAAAGCGGGCCTTTGTGGAGAAATTTCTCTTTGTTTGAGTCGGCAAAAGTGCTTGGGTCCGCGACGGGCGGGCCGCTGTAAGCGGTCTCGTTTAATAGGGAGAACATAAATGAAGAAATTGATGATGGGCGCTGCGGCGCTCGCGCTGAGCGCTGGTCAGGCTCTGGCCGGTGGTCACGGTGAGATTACGGTGGCTTACTTCCTTGAATGGCCGATGCCATTCCAGTTTGCCAAGGTGAACGGCACCTATGACGAAGAGCTGGGTGTGAAGGTCAACTGGCGTGCCTTTGACTCGGGTGTCGCGATGTCCGCGGCGATGGCCTCGGGCGATGTGCAGATTTCGGTCAGCCAGGGTCTGCCACCCTTTGTGGTCGCCACTTCCGGCGGGCAGGACCTGCAGATCGTCGACGTGGCGGTGAGCTATGCCGACAACGACAACTGCGTCGTGGCAGCTGGTCTTGAGATCGATGCGGCTTCTGCGGCCGAACTGGCCGGCAAGAAGGTTGCTGTGCCGCTTGGGACCGCGGCGCATTACGGCTATCTGAAGCAGATGGAGCATTTCGGTGTTGATCCTGCCTCCATGGACATCGTGAATATGAACCCGCCTGAAGGCGCGGCAGCTATCGCACAGGGTGCGGTGGACATGGCCTGCGGCTGGGGCGGCGCGCTGCGCCGGATGAAAGAGCACGGCAATGTGCTGCTGACGGGTGACGAGAAGACCGAACTCGGCATTCTCGTATTCGACGTGACCTCGGCACCAGCATCCTTTGTGGCTGAAAACAGCGAGCTGATGGAGGCCTTCCTGAAGGTGACCGCAGACGCAAACGCCATGTGGGCCGACGAGGCAAACCACGCTGAGATGCTGCCCGTGATCGCCAAGGACGCCGGTATGGATGAGACGGCCACGATGGAAACCATCGCGACCTTCACCTTCCCGACGGTTGCAGACCAGCTGGCCGAGGGCTGGCTGGGTGGCAACGCTCAGGAGTTCATGAAGGGCGTGGCGGACGTCTTTGTGGACGCGGGTTCCATCGATGGCGCGCTGGACAGCTATGCCAATGCGGTGAACACCGACGCGCTCGCTGCGCTGAACTAAGAACCGATGTGAGGCGCCTCGCGGGGCGCCTCACCCTCCTGCGGCTCCAGGCAGAAAGACATCCATGGCCGGGCTTTCCATACAAGATATCTCCATGCGCTTTGAGTTGCCCAATGGTGGCCATGTGCAAGCGCTCCAAAACGTTTCGCTTGATCTTAAGTCGGGCGAGTTGATGAGCGTTCTCGGGCCTTCGGGCTGCGGGAAAACCACGCTCTTGAACATCGTCGCCGGGTTTCTTGCGCCGACCGAAGGCAAGATCATCCTCAACGATCAGGAAGTGTACGGCCCCGGGCCGGAGCGCGGCATGGTCTTTCAGCAGGGCGCGCTTTTCGAGTGGATGAGCGTCCGCGAGAACGTGGGTTTTGGCCCAAAAATGATGGGCGCACCCAAGGCCGAGAGCCGCGAGAAGGTGGACCACCTTCTGGACGTGGTGGGTCTGCAGGACTTTAAGGAAAAGGCGGTTTACGAGCTGTCTGGCGGCATGCAGCAACGCGTGGCTTTGGCCCGCTGCCTTGCCAATGAACCTGATGTGATCCTGATGGATGAACCCTTGGGCGCGCTAGATGCGCTGACGCGGGAGAAGATGCAGGGCCTCGTGCTGAAGCTGTGGAAGGAGACCGGCAAGACGATCATCCTGATCACGCACTCGGTCGAGGAAGCGCTCCTCCTGGGCGAGCGACTGCTCGTCATGGCCCCACGCCCGGGGCGCATTCACAAGGAATACCGGCTGCCCTTTGCCGATCTCGGCGTCGGCGCTGACCTGCGAGAGGTCAAGCAGCACGCAGACTACAACAGCACCCGCGAAGAGATCCTAAGCATGATCTGGGACATGGAAGAAGAGATCATGGGTCGCACGGAGGACGCGTCATGAGCTCTCTCGTTCCTCTCATTATCTACGTCGCGATCTTTGTCGGCGCCTATTTCGTTGTGAACCGCCTGATCCGTCGCACGGCGCGCAAGGATTTCACGTCGCTCAAGACGGTGACCTTTGGTGATGAAAGCGCGGTGCGCGCGGATCGCTGGGCCTCCGTCATCTCTGTGCTCTCGATTTTCGTGCTCTGGGGCATGTTCACGGGATCGGCGCTGTTGCCGTCGTTCCTGCATATGCCGGGGCCGTTCAAGGGCGATGCCGAGTTTACCTACACGCTCGAGGCCGAAGACGGCACGCGCGACGATGCGACGATATCGATTATCGTCCATGAGGTGGTTGAGACGCCAGAGCCGCCGGTTGTTGAGCCCGGTGATGGCCTGGCCAAGAACGATGCAGAGACCGTCCCCGTTTACCGCAGCAAGGTGATCTTGTGGGATCGTAACGACGAGGTGAACCGGCGCGATAACAATGCGCGGATCGTGGCGATCAATGGCGAAGAGGCGGGCCCGGGTCAAAGCGTCGACGTGGCTTCCGGGTCTGTGGCCGTCACGGACAAAGGGTCGTTGAACTACACCCCCGCGAAGGGTTGGCAGATGGAGCCGATCTGGCTGCCGTCGCCGGAGGCCGTTTGGGTCCGTTTCGTGGACCTGATCGGCGAGGGCTATCAGAACTTCACGCTGGGTGAGCACCTCTATTGGTCGCTGATCCGGGTTGTGCTGGGTTTCTTCTTTGGCGCGCTGATCGGCATTCCGCTGGGTTACGCCATGGGCCTGTCGAACTGGTTCCGCGGGTGGTTTGACCCGATAGTGGAATTCATGCGCCCGGTGCCGCCACTGGCGCTGATCCCGCTGGTGATCATCTGGGCGGGTATTGGAGAGGAGGGGAAGATTATCCTGCTCTTCCTCGCGGCGCTCTGGATCATGGCGATTGCGGCCCGCGCTGGTGTGTCTGGCGTGAAGATATCGAAGGTCCACGCGGCCTATTCGCTGGGCGCTTCCAAGTGGCAGGTCATGCGTTACGTGATCGTGCCGAACTCGCTGCCTGAGATCTTTACCGGGGCCCGCGTGGCCATGGGGGTCTGTTGGGGCACCGTTGTGGCCGCCGAACTCGTGGCAGCGGAGAAAGGTGCCGGTATGATGATCATGGTCGCGTCACGTTTCCAGCTGACCGATATCGTGATCACCGGCATCATTTTGATCGGCATCATCGGCTACGGCATCGACATCCTGATGCGCCTGGCTGAACGCTGGCTCGTGCCTTGGAAGGGCCGGGGCTAGGCGGCTAGCACCGCTTTCGCCTCCCCTCTCACGGTCATGCGACCGTTGCCGGGCAAGGGGCGGGAGTTATTTGGAAAGATGAAGGGGGCGCGGTGGCGCCCTCTTTGCATTCCCGGGTCTAGTTGTTGACCTCGACGCCGTTCAGGACGCCATCGATGCGGGCCTTGCTTTGCGGGGTTTTGGCGAGGCGCAGGAAGGCGGCGCGTTCGCGATCCAGCAGATCCTGTTCGCTTTGCTCAAGGGGATCTGCGCTGTCGGTATTCACCACGATGGTGGCGATCTCCATGGCCGTCGTCTTGTTGTGCGGCGTGAACCAGCCCTTGGCGACGCCGTCCGTCATGAAGCTATCCATCTTCTCCAGAACCGCGTTGCCTGGCAGCAGGAAGTGCGGTTCCGGCGGGGCGACATAGCCCTCGGCGAGCTCGTCGATGAAGGCGGTGGCCTGGGTGATGAGCTTGTCGCGGTTCATGACCGAGCGGTCGCGATCGGGCAGGAAGTAGCGCAGTTTGGTCGCCTCCTCCGGGCTGGCACCGGTTTTGCCGTAGCCCACCTGCATCCAGGCGTTCCAGGCGGCGTCTTCGGGCGAGTTGCCCTTGGCCCAGCGGTTCAGCGTTTCCTTGACGCCGCCGCCGGAGGGCACGACGCCCACGCCTGCCTCGACAAGGCCCAGGACAGAGTTGGCGTGTGTCACCAGCGCGTCGCAATGCATGAGCACCTCGAAGCCGCCGCCGAGGGCGAGGCCAGAGGGCGCACCGACCACGGGGACGGGCGCGTATTTGAGTTTCAGAACAGCCTGTTGAAAGTCGTCGAGGAAGGCGTCCATGCCGTCCCAGTCTTCGGCCTCGATGAAGGCGGCAAAGCGGTTGAGGTCGACGCCGGCGGAGTAGTGTTGCGCGTCGTTGTGTATCAGGATGCCGCGGCCCGGATCGTCGGCGGCGGCGTGGACGATGGCCATGCTTTCACCGGTGAGCGCGTTGGCCTTGGAGTGGAATTCCACGAGGCGGATACCGTCGAGGTCCCAGAGGCTAGCGGCGTTATTGGTGGCCATGGGTGTGAGCGTCTTGCGTGTGAGCGAGAAACGCACGGTGCCGGGAGGCAGTGCCACAGGGCGATAGCCTGATGTGGTGCGCACGTTTAGCGCGCCGTCGGCCTTGTAGAAAGGGGCGGGGTCTTCGAGGGCCGGGGGCACGTCCGCGCCAGCCTCTTTGGCCAGCGTCGCGACGGTGTCGGCGCCCAGGGCATCGATCATCTCGAACGGGCCGCGGATCCAGTTGAAGCCCATTTTCATGGCGTCATCGATGTCTTGGGGCGTGTCGGTGACCTCGGGCAGGAGCGAGGCGGCATAGGCCAAAACGCGACCCAGGTAGTTTCGCGCGAATTTGGTCTGCGGGTCGTCGCCTTCGATCAGGTCGGTCAGGGTTTCTTCATTCCGCGCGAGTTGCTCGGCGGCGTGCTGGGCCTTGGCGGGGAGATCGGTCACGCGAGCACGGAGCGTGCCGTCGAGGTTCATCGCCTGATCGTCGCGGTAAAAGCCGCCCTTGCCGGATTTCTCACCGGTAAAGCCCTCGGCGATCATGGTGTCGATCATAGGCTTGGCCGGGTTGTTGGAACGTCCTACTGCGTGGAACGGGTCGCCGTCGGGGAGGATATCGCCCAGCGTGTCGACGACGTCTGACATCAGGTCCACGCCGATGAGGTCGTAGAGGCCGAAGACGCCGGTTTTGGGGATGCCCATGGGGCGGCCCATGATGGCGTCGGTTTCCTCAATCGTCAGGTTGTTCTTGAAGGCCTCGTCGAGGCCGACCTGGAGCGCGAAGACGCCTACGCGGTTCCCGAGGAAGCCGGGGGTGTCGGCGCAGGGCACGACGCCCTTGCCCAGCACCTCGTCGTTGTACTGCGCGAGCTTCATCATCACGTCCGGGCGGGTGTGTTCGCCACGCACGAGTTCGAGGAGGCGCATGTAGCGCACCGGGTTGAAGTAGTGGGTGATCGCGAAGCGTTCCTGGAAGGCTTGGGAGCGGCCTTCGGTCAGGAGTTTGATCGGGATCGTCGAGGTGTTCGAGGTGACGATGCAGTCCGGGCCGACGGTGGCCTCGAGCCGGGCGTAGAGGTCGCGTTTGAGGTCGAGCCGTTCGACGATGGCCTCAACGATCCAGTCGCAATCCGCGAGTTTGTCGAAATCGCCTTCGATGGTGCCTGTCGCAATGCGATCGAGGCAGTTTTTGCTGTGGAGCGCGGGGGGATCGGATTTCTTGAGCCGGTTCAGCGCGTAGTCCGTGGCGTCCTTGGTGAGATCGAGAAGGAGCACATTGTGCCCCGCATTGGCGATCTGGCCTGCGATGCCGGAGCCCATGGTGCCGGCGCCGATGACGGCGATGTTTTTGAAGGTCATGGTTTGGGCTCTCTTATTTGGGTGCCTGCGCTTGGGGAGGGGCCAGGGCT
>JBCDKE010000102.1:0-6057 GCA_038747015.1 Pseudomonadota bacterium | reverse complement strand
CTGCACCGCTTCGCACCGCTGGACTAAGGAGAGACGGATATGTCTGAACTCGACAAGGACATGGTGAACGAAAACGATCCAACCTACCGGATGTTCACCGATGCCATGGTCCGGATGATGATCGGGGCAGGGGCGGCGGCGGCGCTTTTCTTCGGCACGCTGATCCTGCTGTGGTTCATCTACTTCATCGGCACGTTTCTGCCCGAGGAAAGCAAGCTGGCGGACGATCCCACGCCCGACAGCTTCCCCTGGCTGAACGAGGCCGAGGAATAGACCCGGTGGCCTGACAAAAACCTGCAACGCCATGCAGACCGGGGCGGCCTAGTGCCGCCCCTTTGCATTGATAAGGCAACCGACGCATGCAAATCAGGTTCGACGTGTCAGGCTCTCATCTGTCCGCGCGAGAGCCGCCGGTTGGCGGGGCGTGAAGATCCGGTTTTTGGGAAGGTCGGGAACCGCTTGTGCGGTCACATGCATTTGGTCTCATTTGCCGATGAACGAAGTGAATTGGCTTTATCACATCCTGACGCGTCGAAAATGTCGGATAATGATCGCAAAACACGGCAGAAGTTCCGCGCTGATTGAAAGCGACGCGAAGGAGAGCCTTGTGTTTTCGTAGTAGACTAGGAGCGGGACCGCAGTTTCTTGCGGCGTCCAACCGCCGCCAATCCTCCGATACCAGCCAGCAGCATCCAGGCTGCGGCAGGCAGCGGCACGACCTCCACTTTGAGCCTGTCAAAGGCACCGGAGCCGGCAAAATCCACTTTGATAGATTTGGTTACAACAGGGGCAAACGTGTAAGGCAGAAATTCGTCATCACCCTGCGCGACGGCGCTGAGTATATCGCCGGCATCGCCAGAAACGGTTATTCTCTGATTGTTTTCGCCATCAATCAGTGTGATGCCGGAGAATCTGACAAAACTATCGAATACAAACTCGATTGAACCTCCAACCGCGTCATCAGCGTTATTGGGATTGCTCGAGTTGTTTTCCGCGACGATCAGCGCGTTTCCACCGTTATACGTAACCGACGAATCCCCGACCAGCGTAGGTTGCTCTAAGTCTGGATCCCGTCCACCCATAAAGCCAGTATCATAGATTTGTGCAGAGCCGACCCCGCCGGTGGTGGTAATTGTGCCCGTCAGGCCATTGCCAAAATCGAAGAAGCCGTTGGGTAAGAAACTGCCATGAGCCAAGGGGTTCGAGTTATTGGTGTCAAACTCAATCGTCGCCGCGAGTGAAGGTCCTGCGAAAACGCACGCCCACACCAAGACACCACCAACATATTTCATCATTTTAAATCCCCGATACTCGTAAGATAACCGACGTTATGCTGGAGGTGGTCGACTGGCAAGGAGAATTGTGACGCTTTTGGGGCAATCTGGCGATATTGTCTTCTCTGGCTGAACGATACGCTCAAAATGTCTAAAATGTGGACGGTTTTAGCATCCAGAGCCGAAATTCTGTGCGCGCATCCAGTGGCTCTGGCGTGATGACGTGTGGCTTCGTGCGCAAGGATGCCATCGAGCCAAACCGGAACCACGCACCCTGAACGACGACATGGTCCACCCTTGGTCATTGCCCTCAACCACAACCTCTTTGGTTAACCCCGTAAATTTCACTGCAACCGGACTCGATGCGCCCAATCGCGAAAGCGGTGAACTGCATTGAACGATGTCAGAGCCCCAATGGCACGCCGCCGGCCACGGCGAGCGTCGTGCCGGTGATATAGCTGCCCTCGGGTCCTGCCAGGAAGGCCACCATATTGGCCACTTCTTCCGGCTGACCTGCCCGGCGCAGGGAGACATCGGCATAGCGGCGCAAACGGGTTTCCTCGATGCTGGTCCCGGTTTCTGCGGCGATGCGCGTATTCGCGGCCTCGTGCATATCGGTGGCGATAAAGCCCGGGCAGACGAGGTTGCACAGGATCCCGTCCGGTCCGAATTCCGCGGCGATGGTCTTGGTCAGCCCGACCATCCCGTGCTTCATCGTTGTGTAAGCGCCAAATCCCGCATGCGCCCCGAGACTTCCGGTGGAGCCAATGTTGATGATCCGGCCGCCGTCCTGGGTGCGCATCAGCGGAATCGCGGCCTGGGCGAGCATCACTGGTCCCAGCATGTTCACGGCAAAGCTAGTCTGCCACTGATCGGGCGTGGTGTTCAGAAACGGACCGACGCCGGAGATTGTGCCGGCGTTGTTGATCAGAATATCGAGCCTGCCAAGGCTTTCCTGCGCGTCCTCCATGGCCCGGGCGATATCGTCCGCCGATGTCACATCGAGCTCTACCGCCCGCGCGGTGCCGCCGTTTTCCTCGATATCCTGGACCAGACCTTTCAAGAGATCGGCGCGATGAAGATCACCCGCCTCCGTTGTCAGGATGCCACCGGTATCGGAGACGATGACAGTGGCTCCGTCTTTCGCAAGACGTTTGGAAATTGCGCGACCGATGCCGTTCGGCGCGGTCGTGCCTGTGACCAGTGCCACCTTACCCGTCAATATGCCCATTGCTGGTCCCGTTCATGCCCCGGCGCGCCGCGGTCGCACAGGTGGGTCAGGCCACCGCGTGGGCAAGCGCGCATTGCTTCCACAGCACCTTCAACGCACTCACCAGCTTGTCAATATCGGCATCCGTGTGAAGCGGCCCCGGCGTGAAACGCAGCCGCTCGGTGCCCTTGGGCACAGTCGGGTAGTTGATGGGCTGCACGTAGATCCCGAAATCCTGCATCAAAATATCAGAGATCTGACGGCATTTCACCGGGTCCTTGATCATCACAGGGATGATGTGGCTGGGATTGTCCAGATGCGGGATGCCGACCTTGTCCAGCTCCGCGCGCAGACGCGCCACGCGCTTGCGCTGCACCTGACGCTCGATCTGTGACACTTTCAGATGCGCCACCGACGCGGTCGCCGCCGCCGCCACGGCCGGGGGCAGGGCGGTGGTGAAGATGAAACCGCTGGCAAAGGAGCGCACGAAGTCGCACAGGGCGGCGGTGCCGGTGATATAGCCGCCGACGCAGCCATAGGCTTTCCCCAGCGTGCCCTCGATCAGGGTGATCCGGTCGGCCAGCCCCTCGCGTTCCGAGATACCGCCACCGCGCGGCCCGTAGAGACCCACCGCGTGCACCTCGTCAAGATAGGTCATCGCGCCGTGCTTTTCCGCCACTTCGACGATCTCCTGCATGGGGCAGATGTCACCGTCCATCGAATAGACGCTCTCAAAGGCCACGATCTTGGGCGCGTTGGCGGGCAGGGTGGCCAGTTGCCGGTCCAGATCTTCGGGGTCGTTATGCCGCCAGATTCGCTTTTGCGCGCGGGAATGACGAATGCCCTCGATCATCGAGGCGTGGTTGAGTTCATCAGACAGGATCACGCAATCCGGCAAACGCGAACCCAATGTGCTGAGAGCCGCCCAGTTCGACACATAGCCCGAGGTGAAGAGCAGAGCCGCCTCTTTGCCATGCAGATCGGCCAGTTCCCGTTCCAGCCGGACATGATGGTGATTGGTGCCCGAGATGTTGCGCGTGCCTCCCGCGCCGGTGCCGCATTCGTCGACTGTGGCTTTCATGACCTCGCGGATCGCCGGGTTCTGGCCCATTCCAAGATAATCATTGGAACACCAGACGGTCACTTCGTCCGGGCTTTCCTCATCGTGGCAGCGGGCCCTGGGAAAATCGCCGCACCGGCGCTCGAGTTCGGCAAAAATGCGGTAATTGCCCTCTTCGCGCAGCGTGTCGAGCTGTGATTTGAACATGGCATCAAAGTCCATTTGTCCCCTCCCGTGTTGCCTGATTTGGTGTAGGTGCTTGTTTCGGCGCGGGCAGCATCCAGCGCCAGAGTTTGGCGTCTGGCAGCGGAACCACCATGAGCCAGTGTTCGAGAAGCGCGAGCGCTGTCAGCGCCGCGAGAAGCGTATAGCCCGCCGCCTCACTCGGGCTCCCGGCATGGATCATCCGCTCCAGCCAGAAAGCTGTGGCAAAGGTGAGCGTCGTGATCGAAAACGGAAACAGCCAGTTGAACCGCGAGATGCGGAAATGGCTGGGCAGGTGGCGCAAGGCGTCGGGAATGAATTCCAGATTGATACGCGGCACACCGCAATACAGGTTCAGCTTGGCCGAAATGCGCGCGACGTAGAGGACTGTAAACGTCCAGAGACCGACCGTGTTCTCGGCTCCCATACCCCAGAGCCACAACAGAACAAGCGTCATAGTCAGCAGCATTTCATGATAGGCGACGGTTCCCCAGGCGCGCAGGAAGCGTTCCCATTCAGGTGTATGGCGCGGACAGGCATGCGGGTTGGGGCCCGTGATCGCCCCGGTCAGGAAAGACAGTTCGACCCATCCCCAAATCGCGATCGCCGACAAGAAGGCGCCATAAACCGCCAGAGTGTCTGATGCTGAAAGCGTGCTGACATAGCCCCACAGACCCAGCCCGAATAGAGGCAGACCAAAAAGTGTACAGATCATTCGGCCGCGCGCGCCGCCTCTCTCGGCGTAGCGCACGGCCATCAGGATCGCCCCGGTGGCAAACCACCACAGGAAGGCCGCGACAATGGCGGCAATCCAGGGGGTGGCGATCCAACTCAAAGACATCAGTAGCAAGGCTCCAGACGTGTGTTTTCAGGCACTTTGTGGCTTTTCGACGGAATGAAGAGCAGGCCGAAGAACGCACTGGCCGCGCGTGCGCTGCCCCACCATTCTTTCAGTTTGCCGCTCACGCCGCCTTGTTTGCGCGCCGCGTCGATATCGACATTCGCCTTTTGCAGCCGCTCCAGTCCCGGTTGCCATTTGGGGTGATCGATATCGAGGGTGATCGGAAAGATCTGGCTGCTCAATGCGGAGGTCTTGGTGAAGACCTCGTGAGCATACCAATCCGGATCAACACCCAGAGCCTCGTGAAACGCGGGGCGCTGGTGGTCGCGCACATACATCGTCGAATAGACCGCCGTCAGGAAGAACTTGATCCAGTAGACATTCATCCCTTGGGTGAGCTTCGGATCGGTCTTCATCAGCAAGGCGAAGGCCTCGCCGTGGCGGAACTCGTCATTGCACCACTCTTCGAACCATTTGAAGATCGGGTGGAAGCGGTGTTCCGGATTGGCCTGCAAGTGGCGGAAGATCGTGATGTAACGCGCATAACCGATCTTCTCACTGAGATAGGTGGCGTAGTAGATGAACTTTGGTCGGAAGTAGGTGTACTTCTTCTTCTGGGTCAGAAAGCCCAGATTGACCGCCACTCCCACTTCCCGCAGTGCATCATTGATGAACCCGGCATGCCGCGCCTCATCGCGCGCCATCAGTTGGAAAAGCTGCGTGATGTCCTTGTTGTTTCCGCGCCGTTTCATTTCCTTGTAGAGCACACAGCCCGAAAACTCGGCTGTGCAGGACGAGATAAGGAAGTCGATGAACTCCTTCTTCAACTTGGGATCCATGGCGTCCCAGTCGATCTTGTCCCAGTCCTCGTTCTTCTTGAAATGCCCCTTGTTGGGGTCGCTGACCATCTCGTCGATCAACGCGTCCCATTCTTCGCGAATATTGCTGACATCGAGCGCGTCGAGTTCGTCGAAATCCGTGGTGTAGAACCGCGGCGTCAACAGCGTGTTCTGCATGGCCACGGATGTGGCGAAGTCGCTATCGAGCTTGGATTGCTTTTCGACCAGAGCGAGGCCTTCCTCGACATTGGTGGCGTCGGCGCTGTGCTTGGCGACTTGGCCCTCTTGGGGTGTGTTTTGAACATTCATAGCGTTACCTCCTCGGAGAAGGAAAATTCACAAAGCTCCATGACCTCGAAATCGCCGGTCAGGCGGGTCCAGAGCTGTTCGAGTTTCGATGCGCGCACGATCGTCGCCTGACGATCCTCACGTACCACCTCGCCGAACGGCGCCATGATTTCATCTCCGTGAACGCGCACCTCATCGCCGGGATAGATCACGGCTCCGTTGTTGAACCGCACATGCGCGTGCAGGCTCTCGAAGCAGTGACTCACCTCGACGGTGCAAGGTGCGTGTTCGATCGATTTTGTCAGCCATCCCATTTTGGCTTCCTCCTCTTTCACCTTGGT
>JBCDKE010000101.1:0-6291 GCA_038747015.1 Pseudomonadota bacterium | reverse complement strand
CGCAAAAATCTCGCTATCACTGTCTTTCCACCCAGACTTTACATACTCTGTTTTCAAATTATTTTCAGCGGACAGACGGGTGGATTATTATTGTTCTGTACTGTATTTAGGGCGCAATGGTTGATAGAATTAGTTTTCTATTCATTTAGGTTTGACAAAGTTTAGTTTAGTTTAGTTTATTATTGTACCACTCTAGTATCAGTTATGACAATATCGAGCGGGCCTGGTCAGGGTCATTATAGGTACATATTACCATTGTCTAAAAATCGCATGAAATATTGAAAAAAAAAACTGTTGGATCGTTTGGCAGTCCGAGTTCGTTCTGGACGGAAAAGAGTATTACACCGGGAAGACCTTCTGAGATTGGTATCATTGAAAACTATCCTACTAAAAAGCGGATGACTGCTATCATTTCTGATCTTACTAAAATGGTTCTGACAATGTGTAAAAATAAAAGAATTCAATGTAGGCAACCCGAGCTGGACGAGTCGATCGTCATAATCGAGATCAGGTAAAATGACTCTTGTTGCACTTCTCTGGATCAGTTCAAGACTGTCTTTACACGTTTTGGAAAGCAGTGTGTACCAAGCTGGTGATCCATAGAGTAGAATAGACCGGATGTTGGTGATGAAATAGGTTTTAAGTCCATCAGCGTTCAAACCTGCTGTCTTAAGTTGTCTCATCAGGAATATATGCGAGTTAGTTTTACTGATGAGAGAGTCCACATGTCTGTTAAAACTTAACTTATTATCTACTGTTACCCCGAGTAGTTTAGTTTCTGTAGAGGGGGAGATTGAGGTGTCGCCTACTAAAATACTATCACAATAATGGTTTTGCCTTGAGAGATCAGTGTTCATAACGATGGTTTTGACCTGATTTAAAATCATGTTGTTGTCATCTGACCATCTTGATGCTTTTAGAATCGCTTCACCAACTAGATTTGTCTCATTAGTATTACAGCATTCTAAATAAAAAGTTGTGTCATCCGCGTATTTCAGACTATTAAAACCGTCAACAGATAAATCGTTTACATATACCAGCCATAAAAGGGGCTCGCGATGGTAGCCCTTATACCCATTGTGCTCCCTTTCGTGCTTCCAGCCGGGAGGTAGGGCAGGCCCCCAGCGTTACGAGTCCGTTGCGGATAGGGGGCCTCGGCCCCGTGTAATCAGAAGTTAGGCATCGCCCCGGTCGCGAGCCACGGCATAGCGATCGCGAGGACAACGCTGATGGCCAGACCGATCAGTGCCCGGCCTGCATCCGATCCCACATCAAGGGCGGCAGCGCCCCGTTCACGGAGATCGGTGACAAAGGAAATGGCCAATTCGCGGCCGGCGAGCAGGCCTAGGAAGACCCACGTCGTGCTCATTGGAACGTCGTTGAGTTCTTTGAAATAGAACAGAACAATTGCGTAGATCAGGTCGACCAGGGTGGCGGCTCGGACGTCCACAGTGTGTGTTTTCGACAGGACGATCTGTTGGATGGTCCCGCCGCGAACGGCGAAAACATAACCCATCATGGCGGCCATTACGACGGCGCCGAAAATGATCAGGCCCGGCTCAAAGACCATCATGGCGACGGTGCCATCCTCTGCGAAAACGGGTGTGCGCGGCAGAAACACGAAGATGTTCGCAAAATCCTGGAGCAGCCAGGTCCACCAGAGGAACGCCGTCGTCGACCACTGGAAGACCGTCCACAGCGGGTGTCTTTTCTCGCCTATTCCCGTCCTGCCGACCCAAACCTCCCATATCCGTGAGATCAGCAGCCAGATGACAGCCCCCGCCGCGAAGGCGACGAGATAACCGATCGCTGATTTGATCAGCATGGACTGCATCACGCCTTCGGTGGCACCGCCGCCCGATAGAGCGAATACGGTGAGGACCAGGAACGTGGTCGATACGGGGATGCCGAAGCGGGTTAGAAAAAGCAGAACCAGTGGCGGTACCGCGTGCCACCACTTGATGCCGGTTTCTGGATAGGGAATGCGGTTGAGCTTGCCGTCGGCGATGTCGCCGCCGCCAAGGTAGAGCTGGTAGAGCAGGGCGGCTACCATGATGCCGCCCGCATAGATCCAGAGCAGCCACCAGGGGCGGTGGGCGTTGGACGCGAGGAAGGTGCCGAGCGTCTGGATGGAGTCGTTCGCAATGACGGCATAGGCCGCAAACAGAAAGCCCACGATCGCGAAGAACTCGTAGCCGCCCAAAGCCATGGACGAACCCCCTTTTTCAGGCCGCGTGCCCCGGCCACACAGCTTTCCCAGCGCTTAGCAGCGCCATTCCACTGTGGCGACCCCCGAAATCAGACAATCGCAGGTCATTTTGCTGGGCTGGGTATTTGTGACGGTATCTCCCGCCGTGCTCGGGGCTCTGCGGCTGCTTTCGTTTATGGGCGGTTATTTCCCACCATAGCACTCGCGCACTGGGTGGGGATTGGAACCGGCGATTATTTTTCAGTGCGCTGTTTCGTTGAAGTATTTTCTCTCCACGCTATTGGATAAAAGCGCGGGCGGGGGTTAGTCGGCTGACCGCCGCAACGCCAGCAGAGTCTGGTCGAGCACGGGCTGGGACACCGCGCAAACAAGCTGTGGTCCTGTGCGCGCTGGCTTTCCGCGCCAATCGGTGGCGAGCCCTCCAGCGCCGCGCACGACGGGGACGAGCGCCGCCGCGTCCCAGGGTCTGAGCTCACTCTCTGCCACGAGGTCGATCGTTCCAGCGGCGAGGCGGGCATAGGCGTAAGCGTCCAGGCCATAGCGGACGATCTTGGCCGTGTGGCGCAGATGGGTCCACGCGCCCTCTTCTGCCGGTTTGAAGAGGAACGGATCGGTGGTCGAAATCACCGCGTCCCTAAGGTCCCGGCAGGCCGACACCTGCAGCGGGATTGTGGCCGCATCGGTACTGTCGCCGCTCCCGTAGGTATCCAAGGATGCGCCGCCGGGCCAGCCAAGGTAGCGTTCGCCAAGGGCCGGTTGGTCGATGCAGCCGAAGACGGGATTCCCCGATGGGTCGGCCAGCCCGATCAGCGTGGTCCAATTCGTCAAACCGGCCACGAACGCGCGGGTTCCGTCGACGGGGTCGAGATACCAGGTCCACCCCGAAGTGCCGGCGGTTGCGGGATATTCCTCGCCGATGATGGCGTCATGGGGCGCCGCCTCTGCGAGGATAGCCCGCATCGCCCGCTCCCCGGCCCGATCTGCTTCTGTGACCGGGTCGAAGCCTTCACCAGGGTAGCCCGTTTTCTTGCCATCAACCGTGGTTCCGGTTCGGAAGTGGGGCAAAATCGCAGAAGCGGCAGCCCTTGAGAGCTGCCGCATCAGTGCGAGCGTGTCGCTGATATCCATACTTTTTGCCATGTCCTCCCCGTACACCACGGACGAAGGGGCTGAAACTCTGCGGAGCGCTCCGCTCTGAAAAAGCGAACACGTGCGTCACTCTATGGGTCTTTTGCCTACCTCAGAACGCGCGGCGCCCGTCTTTTCGAGCGCCGTTTCTCTAAGCGCAGAAAGCGATCCGCCACCCAGCCCGTGGCGGATGGCCGTGATCAGGCCGCACCATCCTTGGCAGCTTCCACCGCGTCGCTTTCCAACGCCTTAGCCAGTTCGAGCAGGCGCTTGCGTGGGCGCTCGCTGAGCCGGTAGTAGGCGCGCACAAGCTCCAAGGTCTCTTTCTGGGAGAGAATGTCGCCTTCGAGCCGCTCAGCGTCATTGGCGACGGTGACCTGGGCTTCCGATGGGGCGAGTCCGTCGAAGAAATACTGAACCGAAACATTCAGGGCGCGGGACAGGTCGAACAGGCGCGAGGACGTGATGCGGTTTGCGCCACACTCGTATTTCTGGATCTGCTGGAAGCGTACACCCACCTGACCGGCGAGATCCTGTTGCGTCATACCCAGAAGGCGGCGGCGGCGACGCAGGCGTTTACCCACGTGGAGGTCAATATCATCAGCCATCATTCGCTCCGTTCAACTCTACCGAGACGCTATCGTCCCGTTTCAGGATGGTCGGAGCAAGCACAGCAAGGCAGGTGCCAGCGCGTTTTTGCATACAAGCTTTGCGGGTGCGCTTCGCAGTTGCGAAGGAATTTGGCTTGCATTTTTTGCGGCGCACAATATTCTACTTGTAGCACTTCGGTGCTGACGCCTCTTGGCGTTTCCTCCCTTACCTATTCGCCGCACCACCCGGTGCGGCGTTTTTTTATGCCCAGGGACGGCGGCGCTTGGCAAGTCTTGCGCGATCTTCGGGGGCGCATGATCTCACAAGCTTGGATTGTGCCACTTAAAGGACCGTCCAAATTAATGACCGGCTTCAGCCACGTGCGCAGCGAGATCGCGGAAGACGATCATGAGATCATCGTGCAAATTGGCGAATGCTGCCGTTTTCCGGATCGTCGACTCGTCCATATAGAGATCCCGCCGGATCTCGATCTGGAGGGCATGGACCTTGTTTCGCGGACGGCCATATTGGCGGGTGATATATCCGCCGGCGTAAGGCGCGTTTCGGGCAACTTTGTATCCCAGCTTGCGAAACGCACGCTCTGCGGCTGCGGTGAGTCGGCCGCAACAGCTGGATCCGAACCGGTCTCCGAGCACGATTTCGGCGAGCCCGCGGCGGCCCGGTTGGCTCGACGGCATCGAATGGCAATCGATGAGGACCGCTTGGCCATGGCGCTTGCGTAGCCGGTGGAGTTCGTCGCGCAGGCGTCTGTGATAGGCGTCATGGACGGTGGCGAGGCGCGCTTCGCCTTCCGCCCGGGACAGCCGATGGGCGTAGATGTTCCGCCCGCTGGCCCCGACACGGGGTAAACTGCCCAGCCCGGCCTGGACCCGGGCGCCTGGAATACCGCAAGCCCGCGGCGTTCCGTCGGAAAACATTGTGGGATCAAGTTCTGTGGCGTCGCGGTTGAGATCGACATAGGCGCGCGCGAAATTCGCGACCAGGACGTTGGCCCCAAATCCCGTGGTCGGGCGGATCAGCGCGTCGATGTGGGCATCTTCCGTGCGCCGAAGATCGATGAGCGGGACGGTCAAGGCCGCGCGCATGGCGGGTGGATAGACGTTCCCGGAATGCGGCGATGCAAAAATCAGTGGCCGCTCAGTCCCTTCGGCAGGAAACCAAGAGAATGGCGGCTGCGCCACGTCGGGCGCCTTGTGACGTTGGGACACTCTCAAGGCTGAGGCAGTATCAGAGGCGCCGGTTTTCCGAACCTCTGCAGGGGTTTCGGCAGCGGGGTCCATCGCAACGGAGCTCGCAGTCTGCAGATCATTGGCGCGCATAATGACAATGGTTTGCGTCTTGGCGATTTAGTCAAGGGAAATACCACCTATGTTTATCGGAGATTTACTCGCTATAGGCTATCACACGGTTTACAGGGTGATGCGGAACAAGAGATTGGTATGAGCAAGATCCTTCTAGCCGAGGATGACGATTCCATGCGGGGTTTCCTCGCAGCGGCGCTCCGGCGTGCAGGTCACGATGTCCATGATTATGCCGAGGGCGAGAGCGCATTGGAGGCATTGGAGCGCGAAGTGTTCGATCTCCTGCTGACCGATATTGTCATGCCCGGCCTTGATGGGATCGAACTGGCCCGAAAGGGCGCGGAACTCGACCCGGCCATGAAGATCGTGTTCATCACGGGCTTTGCTGCCGTTGCCCTCTCATCGGGTGCACAGACCCCGGCAGGCGCAAAGGTGCTTTCCAAACCGTTCCACCTGCGCGAGATCGTCGATGAGGTCGACCGGGTCATGGCGGCCTGAGAAGTGGTTCGGCGTATGCCTGCGCAGTGCTCACATTGCCATCGCGTTTGGGCCCTAGGGCCGTCATTTCCGTGACAGCGGTGGCGAAGCCGGCAAGCGTATCACAGCAAACCGAGCCACCCCTTGACGCTCACCACCCAACCGGCGATAGACGCGGAGCTTGATCTGGCGACCGCCAGGAAAAAGCCATCCGGGCGGTTAGCTCAGCGGTAGAGCACTACGTTGACATCGTAGGGGTCACTGGTTCGATCCCAGTACCGCCCACCATTGTTTATGCTTTGATCGCTCTTTATGTTTCAATCTCCCGCCGGGGTCGCTTCGCTTCCAACGCGATGGATCAGGTTCAGGACTGTGTGGTTGTCTGAATTTCTCAGGGCGGGTGCGTCGTTTGTTTATGTCGCTCACGGCGCGCGGCGCCTCCGCGGGGGCGGCGCAGTTGCGCCGGCGGGCGGTCGCCCTTGCGACGCCGGGCGTCGGGACGGGGCGCTGAATTTCGGGTGGGATGGGGGCTTCTCTGCTTTTGCCAGCACGTTTGGCCGCCGG
>JBCDKE010000100.1:0-6465 GCA_038747015.1 Pseudomonadota bacterium | reverse complement strand
GAGCGCCTTCGCCTAAGATACCCTTGTCAAAGAGGAATTCGGCGACGCTCACCATGGTGGCAGGCAGTTCTGCACCTGCGGTGAAGGCCACGGCATCGGCTGGATCGTAGAACATCTCGGTGGAGGCCAACTGCGCCTTGTAGCCAGCCAAGTCCGTGCCGGAGGCTTCGGCCATCGCTGTCAGAACCTCTTCGTCACCAGCGGCCATGAGGCCCATGACCTCGTACCACGCGCCTGCCATGGCTTTGCCGAAGGACGGGTTGGCCTCTAGCGTCTCGGTGTTGACGACCATGAGGTCGATGATCTCACCGGGGATGTCGGAGCTGTCGAAGAGCTTGGAAGCGTTCGGATCTTCCAAAATCGTCGACACGAGCGGATTCCACGTGACGACGGCTTCCACATCATCCGTCGCGAAGGCGGCGATCATGTCTGCGTCCGAGGTGTTGATGACGCTGGCGAGATCGGATTCCTTCATCCCGACGCTGTCGAGCGCGCGGGCCAGCAGGTAATGCGAGACCGAGAGCTCCACGAGGTTCACGGGCTTGTCTTTCAGCGACGTCAGATCGCCATCGCCTTTGACGATCACCGCGTCATTGCCGTTGGAAAAGTCGCCCACGATGAGCGCCGTGGTATCGACGCCGCCGCCCGACGGGATGGAGAGCGTGTCCATATTCGTGGCCGACACGCCGTCGAATGCACCGGCCGTGTATTGGTTGATCGACTCGACATAGTCGTTGATCTGCACGATCTCGACATCAATGCCGTATTTCTCGGCCCATTTGTCCATGATGCCGCTGTCTTCCAGATAGCCCCAGGGCATCCAGCCCACGTAAATGGACCAGGCAACACGGAATTCGGTTTTCTCTTGAGCGATTGCGGCGCCGGACGTGCCGATCATGAGCGCGGCCGCGCCTGCAATAACGTGACGTAGAACTTGCATTAGGAGACCCCTGTGCGACGTTCCGCCGATATCCAGAGTTGTGTGGGACCGTGGCGGAACGGGAGAAAACGGTCTTACCTCAAACGCAGTATTCTCCCGGGATTTTGCCCCGCCGTGTACCAATGGGAATTTGCCTCATCGGCGACCTCTCTCGGACCAGACCCATCGCATAACTGCGATGGCGGAACCCTAGATGTCCTGCACTGCCACTTTGGAGGATCGGGCGGAAAACCCAAAAGAATGCAGGGCCATCAAGGTCTTGCAGACACGACCTTGCTCGCAAAATGAGCACCAAGACCGCGACGCGCACAAAAAACCGGCAGGAGACTCGCGGCAGACGTTCTGAGCCGACTGCGCGTGTCGCTGATGAACGAGGGTATGACCAAAAGCGCGGATTTGCGCATCAATCCGCGTAGGCCAGGATCGCCTGCGCCCTTTTGCGCGGTGACGCGAAAATCAGAGATATGGCAAGCTCTTTGTATCGTTGCACCGCGTGAGGCTTGCAAAATACACTGGGTTCGCGCAGACATGGCAGTCCGAACCATCGTGTGGAACAGTTTGATTTATCGGCTATTTTTCGGGTCATCATAGAGTCAGGGAACTGAGGAAAATGAGTATGATCGAGTTTTTGGAACGGATTTCGACCGGCTATGACAAAGCGGCGCGTCAGGCGCGCATAGGCTTTGCGACGGCCCTCTTTGCAGGTTTGACGGCACTGGTCTCAACGCCTGCCCTTGCACAAGAGATCACGCCGGATCTGCAGGAGCCCGCGGCTTTGTCAAAGCCTAGCGTCGTCGGGGGCCGCAATGTTCGGCTTGGCGAATGGCGGCGCCAGTTTCGCTGGATCGTCACGATGGTGCCCTTTGGCCAGCGAAATACGCTCGCTTGCGGGGGCACATTGATCGCACCTCAATGGGTTTTGACAGCGGCGCATTGCCTCGAAGGCGTTTTGCCGTTCGACATTCAGATCCGTATCCGCGCGCAGACGCTGTCGGAACGCGGTCAGATCGTCAACGTGGAACAGATTATCTCGCATCCCAATTTCAATTCGTCGACCTTCGATTCAGATGTGGCGCTGATCAAACTGGTCAGACCGTTGACCTTGATGCCGCTCGCGAACTTCGCCTCACTCGCGGACACCAGGCGCTATGCGACACGCGGCAAGTTCGCCAGGGTTCTCGGCTGGGGTGCAACCAGTGAAGGCGGGCGCGGCTCTGACACGCTGAAGATCGCAAGTGTGCCGATCCAAACGAACAACTACTGCAATACGGCGTATAGGGGCGGCATCACACAGAATATGATTTGCGCAGCTCCGCGAAGTGGTGGTCGAGATGGCTGCCAGGGGGATTCTGGCGGGCCGCTCGTTGTGAAGGACGGCGCTGGCGAGTGGACCCAGGTGGGGATTACAAGCTTCGGGCGTGGCTGTGCGCGGCCAAACACGCCGGGCGTCTATACGCGCGTGGGCAGATTTAAACCCTGGATCGACCAGACGATCGCCAGCCGCAGTGCGTGCAACATCAGCGGATTGAGTCTGCCTATTCGTACCCCCAACAGCTTGGACTGCGCCAGTCTGGCGGCACGCGGCGATAGCGCCGTGGCTGCCGCGCGGATCGGCTTTCCGATCAATTTCGGCGGGACGAGCTACACAACAGTCTATGTGAACACCAACGGCAGCCTGACCTTTGAAAAAAGCGGTTCAGCCGATACGGCAAGCGCACTCGAGGATCAGGACGTGCCGATGATCGCGCCCTTCCTCGCCGATACGGACGCCCAGACGGCAGTCCATCGGATTGTCAGTTACGGGCAAGCCACCATCGGCGGCAAGCGCGCCTTTATCGCGATCTGGCAAACAGATGGCGACGATGACGAAAGCCAGGACGCACGTCGCACGTTCCAGGTGGCGCTGATCGAAACGCGGCGCGGGTCGGGCGATTTCAAACTTGAATTCAACTATGATCAGATCCAGGCGGGCAGCAGCGATGCATCGGGCGGCGCGAACGCGCTTGACGGCGTCTCCGCGAAGGTCGGATGGTCGGCTCCGGGGCCTCAGGCCAACAGCCACGCGTTGCGCGGAAGCGGCGTGAGCGGTGCGCTGGTGGATGGCGGCGCGAGAGCGCTTTCAGAAAACGGCAACGCGGCCAAGAAGGGACGGTATTCCTACACGTTTACCGACGGCATCGGACGCGGACGATGATCTGACGCCGGATCTTTTTCGCACATCCAGAGAGGGCCCGGTTTTCGGGCCCTTTTGCATGTGTCCGGGGGACTGGTCGCCTTAACCTCAGAAAAGCAGGGCATGTGCGTGTCATTGTGGTCCGGCGCGGAGTGACCCGCCACTGGGCCGCAGCCCTGTAATCTCTGAGGCATCAATGTCTTTTTGAAATTCGCTGAGGAAGCCTGTTGCAATTTCCACCTTTTGGAGCGTCTTATTGGGTGCAGTCATTTTCGGGAGATGAGCATGCGCAATTTCTTAAAGCTCGCACACATGAAACCACATTTTCCTGCTCGGTTTTCTGTCTTTTCAACGCTCTTGATTTCCGGGTCGCTTCTCGCCTTCGCCGCCTCGGCGGAACAAGCCGCGACGACAGCGAATGTGAACCTTCGCGAAGGCCCTGGCACGAACTTCAACACTCTGGGCACCGTGCCAAAAGGCGCGGCTGTGACCTTGCAAGACTGCGATCAAGACGGGGCCTGGTGCGCCGTGACATTTGGCCAGGCGCAGGGGTTCGTCTCCGGGCAGTATCTCACCATGGTGTCGACGACAGAGACGGCTGGCACGGACGGCGGCGAGGACGAGGATGATATGGCCTGGCCGCGCGCGTTTTCCCTCGAAGGCGATGCGGTGATGCTCATGTACCAGCCGCAGTTCACGGACTGGGATGGTGGGCGCAACATGAAGGCGCTGATCGCGGCTGAGTATCGCGAAAATGAAGAAGCGCAGCCCGTGTTCGGTGTGATTGGGGTCGACAGTGAGGCCTCTAAGAACGCAGAGGACGGCACCGTCACGCTGAAGAACATGCGCATTTCGTCGCTGGACTTCACCGGGATGGCCCCGGCTGACCTGCCCGGTTTGACCGTTGAGCTGAAGGATTTGTTGCCGACAGGGCCCATCGACGTGGCCGAAGAGCATGTGCTGGCGAGCCTGTCTGATTATGACAAGCTGCAGGATGTTGAAGGATTGAACACCGATCCGCCAAAGTTCTTTGTGTCAACGGAACCAGCCGTTCTGGTGTTGACCGATGGGCAGGCCGTGTTTGCCCCCATTGCTGGCGTGGACGGGATTGAGTTCGTCGTCAACACCAACTGGGATGCCTTCCGTGTGGGAGAGGATGTCTATCTGCGCGAAGGGCCGCACTGGCTGAAGCTGATCTCGATGGAAGAGGGTTTTACCGAAGTCGCCACCTTGCCAGATGTGTTCAACCAGCTGCCAGATGACGGCAACTGGGACGCGGTCAAAGAGGCCATACCGCCCACGCCCTATGAGGGGGACCCGCCATCTGTCTATTACAGCGATGTGCCAGCCGAACTCGTTTTGTTTGATGGCGCGCCTGCGTTTGAAGCGGTGCCTGGCACAGATCTGGAATGGGCGTCCAACACGCAGACGGATGTGTTCCGCCATGTGCCAGAAAGCGAATACTACATTCTGATGTCTGGTCGCTGGTTCCGGGCATCAACGGCAGAAGGCCCGCTGGAATTCGCCAGTGACAGCCTGCCCAATGATTTTCAGTTCATTCCGGCAGACGCGCCCTATGCGGCTGTGCGCGCATCGGTTCCTGGCACATCCGAGTCAACCGCCGCGCGCCTGCGGGCCTCGATCCCCGAAACGGCCTGGGTCGAGCCGGGATCCATAACACCTGACATTGCCTATGACGGCGATCCGCAGTTCGAGGCGATCGAAGAGACCAGCCTGCAATATGCGGTGAACACGAACGCGCAGGTCATCCAGGTCGGAGAGAGCTATTACGCCGTGCAAGACGGGGTATGGTTCGTATCAGACAGCCCGGATGGCCCATGGACCTTGGCCAGTGACATTCCTGAGGAGATTTACAGCATCCCCTCAACATCGCCTGTGCACAATGTCACCTACGTGCAGGTCTATGAAGAGGATGACGACACGGGCGCGATCCTCTTTGGCTTCACCGCAGGATATCTCTTTGCCTATCTCGCCCATGACAGCCTGGTCTACGGCCCCGGCTGGTTCTATCGACCCTACTGGCGCTACGGACGCTATCCGATCTACTACCCACGTCCCTACAGCTACGGCCTGGGCGCGTATTACAACCCGCTCCGAGGCACGTTTGGCCGGTATGGCTATCACTATGGCCCCTATCGCGGGATCGCGGCACGGAGCTCTTGGAACCCGGCCACCGGCACGTATATCCGCGGCGCGAAAGCCTATGGCCCGGGCAGCAGATCTGGCTGGGTGCAGGCCTACAATCCCAGAACAGGCAACAGCGCATTCGCGGCTGGTGGAAAGACCATTTATGGCAGCTGGGGCACCGCCGGTGTGCGCAGCGGACGGGACTATGCCCGGATCTCGGCCAACAAGGGGATCGGCGGCGCCAAGGGCGTGCGGTGGAACACCTCCGAGGGCAAAGGCTTTGTGCGTGAAGGCCGTCGTGGCAACGTGTTCGCTGGCAAGGACGGAAAGGTCTACCGCAAGGACGGCGACAACTGGCAGAGCTGGAACGGACGCGGCGACGGCTGGAAGGGCGTCGATCATCCTCCGAGGGATCGCGTCGCCAAACTGCCCAATGCGACGCAGAAACGGAACGCGGAGACGATCAAAAACCGGGCCCAAAACAGGCCAGCGGCGCCCGTGGCGCGCACGAGCCCCAACCTGGACAATATCCGCAACCGCTATGAGGCCCCTAAGCCGCGCGTCAATGCGCAGCCCAGGGTACAAGCGCCGAGACAAGTGCAGCGCGATTTCCACCAACGGCAGGTGGGCAACCGCAGCCGGTCGATGGGTCACCGCTCGGCGCCGAGAGCAAGAGGCGGCTTCAACCGGCCGCGCGGAAGGCGGTAAAAAAATCTGCGTGCTCGCATCCACAGGGCTGCGAGCACGTCACAGAGAGTGTACGGTCGACTTTAGTGCGACGGTCTCTTGGATTTTTTGCAAAGCGCGGGGCGTTGACGCCTACGCCTGGGGGCCCGTGTAATAGGGGAGCGTCTCGACCCGAAGATCCGTGACATCGTTGAGATGCGCCGCGATATCCTCAAGCGGGGCGAACCAGACATCGCGCTCTGCGAGGGTCGTTTCCAGCCACTGTTCCACCAAGCGCCAGCGAGCCAACCGGCCGGTCAGGAACGGGTGCAGGATCAGCATAAAGAAGCCGCCCGCCTCATACTGCGCCTCAAACTCTTCCCAGAAGCCTTCGAGCCCCGCTGAGGGGCCGCGCACGGGCATCATGTAGCCGATCTCATCATACCCGGGGACGCGCCGTGCTCCAAGAACTCCACCGTGCAGTCCGGGGGGAGCATGGATCGGACTAGAGTTTGGAAGCTCTCGCGGATGGCTTCGG
>JBCDKE010000099.1:0-6936 GCA_038747015.1 Pseudomonadota bacterium | reverse complement strand
CATGCCGTCGAGATCATCCGAGAAGCAGATCAGCTTGGTCGGGATGTCCGAGATCACCTCGAAGGCGCGGCGGATCATCGTCGTGCGTGCGACCTCGCCAAAGGTGCCGATATGGGGCAGGCCCGAGGGGCCGTAGCCCGTTTCGAACAGGACATATCCCTTTTCGGGCGGCGCTTTTTCATAGCGTTTCGCAATGCGGCGCGCTTCTTCGAACGGCCACGCCTTCGAGCTCATCGCTGCATCTTTGAAATCACTCATGTCTACGCCTTTCCAACAGTGCCTTGTGGCAGGCGTCCTAGAGCCATAAAACGCCAGTAACCTCAAGCACTGAAAGGCTGCGCGCGATGTTTGACGAGCTTCACCCCATGACGCCCCAGGATTGTCTGGTGGCCACGATGATCGCCGTCTCTGCCTCGGACGAAGAGGTGCGGACCTCGGAACTGATCACGATTCAGCTGATCGTGAACCATCTGCCAATTTTCGGCAATTACGATACCGACCGGATGAATTCGATCGCGCAGGTGGTTTTTGACCTGCTGAGCGAGGAAGACGGGCTGGACGCGTTCTTTGGTTTGATCAAGGACAATCTGCCGGCGGAGCTGAACGAGACCGCCTATGCCATGGCCTGCGATGTGGCGGCCGCTGACGGCAAGCTGGGTCAGAGCGAGCTCGAGTTCCTGCAGGAGATCCGCTACGAGCTGGATATCGACCGGCTGCACGGTGCCGCGATCGAGCGCGGGGCGCGTGCGCGGTTCATGACGCTGAAATTCGACGCTTGAGTTAGGCGCGGGCGCGGGGTAGCGCTGTCGGCGGACCGCGGTGCGTCGACAGATTTTCTGTTCAATGCACTTTATGGTGGCCGTGTAAGGTACGCTAAACGTTCAGTGCGCCGGCGGAGGGATATCGACGGACCGTGAGGGCGGCCCGTCGATGGCGCGGCGGCTTCGCCTTGATTCCGCGCAGGCGCGTTACTTGGCCTGCATCTTTTCGACCATTTTCAGGACTTGGCGTCGGGGCAGGAGCGGCGTGAGCCAGTTCAGCATGAAGCTGAGGCCGCGCTCGTTGATGGTCACCAGTTTGCCGTCCATCATCGCGTCATAGCCGTGCTTGGCGACGCTGGTGGCGGTGGCGCCGCTTTTCACGAGGTCGGTGCCTTCGAGGTTCGCGACCTGCGCGAATTCGGTTTCCACGTAGCCCGGTGCGAGCACGGTGCAGGTGACGCCTTTGCCGCGCAGCTCCTGGTCCACGGCCTGGGAGAAGCTGTTCACGAAGGCCTTGGTGGCAAAGTAGACCGCCTGATCTGGGCCGGGCATAAAGCCGGCGGTGGAGCCGACATTGAGGATCTTGCCCTTGCCGCGCGCGGCCATTTTGGCCCCGAAGTGATGGGTCAGCGCCACGAGGCTCTGCACGTTGAGTTCGATCATGGCGCGTTCATCAGCGATGTCGCGGTCGATCAGGTTGCCGTGGCCGCCGAAGCCCGCGTTGTTGATCAACACGTCCACATCGACGCCGAGGGCATCCACGTCAGCGATGAGCTGCGCGGTGCCCTCTGGCTTGCCGAGGTCGGAGGCAATGACGTGGACGGTGACGCCGTGGGCGGCTTCGATTTCGCCTTTGAGCTTCATCAGCGATTCTACGCGGCGCGCGGTGATGATCACGTCACCGCCTTTGGAGGCGTGGTAGCGGGCGAATTCGGTGCCGATCCCTGCGGAGGCGCCAGTGACAAGAGCTGTATTGGCCATGGGGCGGGTCCTTTGAAGTGGTGTGTCAACAATCGTTGACTTGCCATTTAGGGGAGCAATCCCGTGACGTCAACAGGTGTTGACTAAGAATATTCAACGCGTATCTGTGAGCCATGGATGCAAAACCTCTCACCACCCGCGAGGCCCTGCTGGCCCATGGCAAGCGGCTGTTCTGGCTGAATGGCTATGCCAATGTCTCGGTGCGTGACATCACCGGGGCGGCGGGCGTCGATGGTGCGCTGGTGTCGCGCTATTTCGGCGGCAAGCTGGGGCTGTTCAAGGAAACCCTGAGCCAGATGGATACGCTGGACATCGCGGGGATCCCGGATCGCGAGGCTTTGATTTCGGAACTGGTGCGGATCTTTGACGAGGCAGAGCGGTCCCCAGATGTACCAACGGTGATCACGCTGACGTTGGCCAATGCACGCGATCCGGAGGCGGCGCCACTGGTCAAGGAAGCCATGGATGCGCGCTGGCAGAAACCGCTTGCCGAGCTGCTGGGCTCGGAGGCCTTGGCGGCCATGGTAACGGCCGTGACATTCGGGATGAGCGTCGCGGAAAAGACGCTGTGTCTGGAGGGGATCCACAGGCCCGGCACACCAGCCTATAGAGCGCAGATCGAGCACATTCTGCGCGCTGCGTTGGAGAGCCCGGAGTAGTCACCGTCACGGTGGTCCAAGTGGCTATTAACCCTTGATAACTACCCCTTCGCCCGCACAGGCCCCGGACTGGGGTACGTAAACACAACATCGACAATCGAGAGCCGCACGGTCGCCCGTTTGTCACCGGTGGCGGCCTTTTCACGCGGCGCTTCGTCCGTGAAAGGGGTTCGACGAATGAACAAGGCGATTACCGACGGCGTGGTCTTTCAACCACCGAGCTTTGCGGCCGGCTTAGACGTATGGTCGAGCGGCGACGGCACCCCAGGATCTGACACGTATGATACCGCCGCGAATGCGGGCTATGTCCCTTCGGACCAGGATTTCGGCCCCTGCCTCGAGATCTTGAAGGGCGAAACTATTACCAAGCTGCGCTATACCGGCGAGACCCCGATCTTGCCGGGCTGCTATTTGCAGATCCGAGCCCGTATCAAGGCTATTGGCGGTCCTCTGCCCGGTGTGCGTGTGGCGGCCTGGGCCGGTGGCGCAGGCGGTGTGAATGTGGCCTCGGTGACGCAGGTCACCAGCGCGACGACGCTGACCACCTATGGCGAGGTCTACGAGGTTTCCGCCATCGTGGGCTCGGGCGCGCGAGGCGGGGTGGACATGATCTGGGGAACCGAACCGCTCTACGGTCATTTCGGCATCGATCTGACGGGTCCCAACGGGGGCATCCTCCGGATAGATGACATAGAGATCGAGGACATCTCTGGGGCCTATCTCGGCGACAGGATCGGTATGGTGGACGTCGTCGACTACGGCGCCGTGGGCGATGGTGCCACAGACAACACAGCCGCCTTTGAAGCCGCAGACGCTGCCGCCAATGGCAAAGAAGTCTATATTCCGGGCGGAAGCTTTTACCTGGCTGATGACGTCACTTTTGAAAACCGCGTGCGGTTCGAAGGAACCGTCACGATGCCTGTGGATAAAAAGCTGATCCTGCTTAAGGACTACAATTTCCCCGCCTATGTCGACGCGTTTGGTGACGAGGTCGAGGCGTTCAAGAAGGCGTTTCAGGTGCTCATCGGGTTTTCGGATCACGAGGCGCTGGATCTCGCGGGCCGGCGCATTCGGCTGACCGAGCCAATTGACATGCAGGCGGCCGTGCCGGACCGCACGTCTTTTGCCACGCGGCGTGTGATCCGGAACGGGCAGATCGAGCTTGATCCCAGCGCCGATTGGGAGGCTGACGTGATGACATCGCCGGGCACCTATGACCCGAGTGACCCTTACACGCTGACCAATGTGTCGAATGCGTCGAGCATCGCCGTCGGCTCGCTGGTTGAGGGCGCAGGCGTTGGCCGTGAGGTCTATGTCAACGCTGTGGACGCCGGTGCGCAGACAGTGACCCTGACCCAAGCGCTCTATGGCGGTGCCGGTTCGCAGAACTTCACATTCACGCGGTTCAAATACGCCTTTGATTTTATCGGGTTCGATACCCTGCAGCGCTTTGTCCTTGATGCGTTGGAGTTCAACTGCGCGGGCAACGGCAACTGCATCATGCTGCCTCGGGGTGGGCTGATCTTTCATGTAAAGGACTGCCATTTTACGCGCCCCAAGGAGCGGGCCATCACTAGCGCCGGGATCGGCTGTGCCGGTATGATGCTGGATCGCAATAACTTTTATTCCGATGAGGTGGACCTGCCGGTCCAGCAACGTCAGTCGCTGGTGTTCAACACCAACGGAAATGATGTGAAGATCCGCGACAACCGCGTTGTGAACTTTAAGCATTTTGGGATCATCGGTGGAGGCGGGACATCAATTACCGGCAACCATTGGTGGCATTCAGACAACGAACCTGACGGCGTGCGCCAGGCCGGGATCATCTTTGCGAAAACCAATGTCAAAGCTTTCGTCACCGGCAATTACATCGATAACAACTTTATCGAGTGGACGAACGAGTACGAGGCTGATCCCTCGTTTGAAGGCGGGTTGCCGTTTGGCGGGCTGACCATCACCGGCAACACTTTCACGGCCAATGACGTGGCCCCATGGTTCAACTGGATCGTCATCAAACCCTATGGCGGGAGTTTCCACATCCGCGGCATGGCGGTCATCGGCAATGTCTTTAAGGCGTTGAACGGTGATATCGATCGCGTTGACGGGGTGGACGACAGCTTTGCGGGCCTCAACCTCAACCAGATGCGCAACATAACTTTCGAGGCGAACACGTTTGACGGAGTGACCACAGAGGTCTTCAACCCGCTGCGCCTGACATTTGATCAGGCATCGGAAAATGCCAACTGGAGCGTGGATTTCGCACCGCGATTACCCTTTGGCGGCCGCGTTCGACACGTCGAGGGGTTGGTGCCTTCGGGGCAGATCACGAACAGCTCTGGCGGACGCGTTACAGGTTTTCCCTTTGTCGTGCCCGGCCAGGGTACGGATGGATCGCAGGTTCGGGTCACGTGGCCCGAGGCCTGCAAGGGCCGCATCTTGATCACAGGGCGCATGGACAGGCCCGACTAGAGCCACCTTCGCCTGCAATGCAAAGCCTCGTGCCGCCAGGCGCGGGGCTTTACTGTGGCGTGAGGTCGGCGGCCGTGACGCGGTAGGCCTTGCCGAAGCCGCCATTGAGGAGGCCTTTGGTCACCTCAAACTCCACCAGCCCGAAATCGGTGAAATCGTAGTAGAGTTTCACTTTGGGGCGCGCCGCGATGTAGCGGTCGCGCCAGAGCACTTTGTCTGCGGTCAACGCGCGCGCCTGGAGCGACAGGCGCGGGTGGGTGAGCGGGTCACCCTTGGGTCCCGGCGAGCCCAGCATCAGCCCGCAGGCCGGATTGGCCTGGAGCGCGCTGGTGTGGTCCGAGAGTGTCGAGATCAGCGTGAAGGCATGGCCATCGAGCCACAGGAACCCTATCCGCGTCACCGATGGCACCCCGGTTTCCGGGTCCGTGACGGCCAGCGCCGCGTGCGGTTCGCTGAGCATTTCGGTGAGCGTGCCGCGCGCCTCGTCATCGAGGGGGCGGAACGGGTCTTTTTTTGTGTCGTCGCTAGCCATGGGGCCAGACAGCCCAGTGGGACGGGGGTGTCAAGGAAGCAAAGGCCACGGGTTCGCACGCGGCATAGTCAAAGGCCGGTTCTGCCGCGTCGGCGAGAGAAAAGCTGACGCTGTCAGCGCCCAGCGTGGCAGTGGCCGTGCCTCCGGCGGCGATACCGGCGATGACGTTGCCAAAGCCGCGATCGCTCACCGTTAGGGAGCGGCCTTCATCGCTGATCTCCTGCCGGTTCGTGGAGATCGTTGGGCCGTTGCCAAAGGCGATGGAGAACACGTCGCCCGCGGCCCAGGGTGCCTGGCGCGTGATGGTGATCGAGTAGAGCGGCTGCGTCGGGTCGTGGGTCAGCGTAACCTCGAGCCCGGGCTCTTCGTGTGTCAAAAGACAGGGCAGGCCTGGGGTGAATTCCCAGGTGGCGGCGGGCGTCGCAGCAAAGGCGAGGGGCAAATAGATCCAGCGCATGGCCAATGAGCTAGCGCGTACTAGCTGCCTGCCCATGTTGAAGCAAGAAGACGTGCAATCCTATCCTCGCCCACCGCTTTTGGAGCCCGCGCCCTACCGCATCTCCGCGCAGGCTGCGGGCGAAGTGATCCTCGACACAGAGGCTGCCTGGCGGGTGTGCGAAACCCACCATGCGCCGACCTACTATTTTCCGAAGGATGACCTGAGATGCGCGCTGTTGCCCGCCTCTGGGTCGTCTTTTTGCGAATGGAAAGGGCAGGCCAGCTATTGGAGCCTGAAGGTCGGAGACAGCGTGCTGCCCCGCGTGGCGTGGAGTTACCCGCGCCCGACACCCGGCTTTGCAGCGATCAAGGATTTCGTGGCGATTTATCCCGCCGCTCTGGAGGCAGCGACAGTGGATGGACTGACCGTCACCGCGCAACCAGGAGATTTTTATGGCGGGTGGGTGACCAGTAATCTGACCGGGATCGTAAAGGGCGGGCCGGGAACGCGGCATTGGTAAATTGATTTCTTTGCAGCGTTTACCGATGCTTAACTAGGATAAGTCAGGGTTGGGGAATGCACCCTGCTGACGAATATGCCCGCCTAAAATCTGAAATCCGCCTGTTGGAAACCCGCGCCAAGGCGCTGCGGGACAGGTTTGTTGTGGGGCGCGCGCCCCGGATGTCGAACGCGGTGGAGGTCGTCGTGGAAAATCGCAGGCGAAGGGTCTTTCTCCGCGACAGGCTGCCGGCGTCGATCCTGCGAAATCCCGCTTACTGGGCCGAGATGGATACACCCACGGTTACTTTGCGCAGCGCACGGCCACCCGAACTTGCAGTCGTTCCAACCCAAGTGCCCGAAGAAGAGGCATGTGAAGTGATCGACAGCTGGTAGATGCCAAAAGGTAAATGCGAGGCTTGACTTGCCGTTGCGTCAGGTCACCATTGAGTCACCAGCAAGAGGAGAAGACTATGAAAGCACTAAAGATCCTTGCGGTCGCCTTCGTCACGACCCTCCCAGTGTCGGCCAGCGCCATGTGCGAATGGGGCCTGCACGAAACCTCTACCGCGTCAGTCTGTGCTGCGGGTCAGGTGT
>JBCDKE010000098.1:0-7020 GCA_038747015.1 Pseudomonadota bacterium | reverse complement strand
TCGCAATCGACAAGCCCGCCCGCCGGTTTGCGCGCTGCGCGGCATTTCAGGCAATAGAACTCGTCAGGCGACAGGCGCGATTTTCTCTCTCGCCTTTGACGTTGGATAAAGTTGCTGAGTGCATCACCACGCACCAGCGTTGGTCGTTCATCCGTCATGGCCGTCAGGCCTTGCTTGATCCACGCCCGGATGGTGCGGTCAGAGACGCCGGTGACACAAGCCGCCTCTGGGATCGTGTAGCAGCGCAGCGATTTGATACCGCTGAGTTTGGCTGACTTGGGCATCTGGTCCTACGCCTCGTGCCGAGCCAGCCATTCGCGGATAGCGTCCACCCGGACCAGCCGCCGCGTGCCGATCTTGATGCTGGGCAAGTCGCCTTTGGCCAGAACGGCGTAAAGCGTGGTACGACCGATGCCTGCAAGCCGCGCCGCTTCGTCCGGGGACACGGCGATTGGGGCGTGTTTCGGGGTTAGTCTGTTCAGGTCCGTCATGGTTCGAACTCCATCGTTAGAAGATGGGTGAACCGTCGCGGACGTTGGGTGGATCAAAATAGAGCTTGGGTTTCCATCCAGTTTTCATCCACCGCGAAATTCTGAAACGTACGCCTTCACCGTAGGCAGTTTGGGTGCGGCTTTACCTGGGTATCGCCTTCGATATTCCAGTAAAACGGCCTTAGCCTCTTCGTTTCGGCCCTCCTCCGCCACGCCCTGCACGGCACGATCTGCAAGCAATTCTTGAAAGCACTCTCGGTAAACACTAGGCCGCCCGCCGGTTGATTTTGGCGGCGCACGTACGGCTTCTGCCACGCTGGCAAGCTTCCGTAGGCGCGCGGCCTCCAAGTCCATTTGCACTATCTGAGCGAGGGTGCAGGTGACAGCATCTTGATAAGGCAGACGGCCCACGGCGGTGACAACAAGGGTATAGTCGCGCCGGATTTCAGTTCGCAGAGCTTTCCCAAGACCAATCAGATCGACGTCGCTAAGAAGACAGGTTTGAAAGTAGACGGCCGCTCGCCCGCCGGGTATATCCACCAGCCCAATGCGCCATGTCTGCGCCCCAAGTTGCGATGTGCCCCCCGGTTCACAGCCCAGTGCCATGTGAAGTTGGCTTGCCAAAGCGGGCAGGTTGGGCCGCACCGCGACAATGTCAGTGCGCTCAAGATGGACAAGGCCCAGATCGGGGCAGAAATAGCCGTATGATCCCCCCTCAAAGACGATCTGGGCATCGTGCGGCACGTCGCAATTCTCGCAGAGCACCGACTGCACCAAGCCGTCGCGTTGGAGTAATCCTGCATCCAGCAACACACCATATCGCGCATCGTCTCGATAGGCATGCGCCGCGACTTCACCGGACTGCCCAATGATCTCGCAGAGCAAGGACACCGCGTTCAATCAGTCGTCCTCGATCATGTCGATGTCAGGCGACGGAGGCGCAATTAGGTTCCATCGCTCCAACAAGTTGATCGCCAACTGGCGGTCTGCCTCCGTCTTGTTGGGGATCGTCGTGGTATTGGGGGTGCGCAACGTGGTGGTGATCGTCCGGCGACGTTTCCCGTCTTGAGCGGCCATGACGATCCGCAGCGTGGCAGAGACTATTTGCCATCCGCTAGCCTTAAGAGGGGAGACCTGCCCGAAGCGGCGGTCAAGAAACTGATAAATCGTCTCTCTATCGCCGCGCTTCTCAAAGCGGGCAAACCCGCCGCCGCTTGAGAAAAAATCAAGCGACGAGACTTCGATGCTCTCAACGCCATCCGCCGGTTCAACCGGAAATTCCGGGGCGGATCGCAGCGTACTCAGCAACACCTCGCGACGCGGGGCTTCAACTGGCGATTTAGACCCAGGTGCGAAGTGTTTGGAAAAAGCCTGCGCATATTGATCACGAACCTTCTTTCCACCAGCGGCACAAATCTCGACGATACGCTCGGCAGGATTGCACGCGATGCCCACCTCCAGGACACGCTGAAACACTTGCCGCTCCAAGCCCTCCGAAGCTCCAAATGTCAATTCGCTTGCCGCTCGATCTTCAACGTAGATCGTCGCCTGAACGATGTCCGTTTCCTCGCCCGTTATGGGGTGAACTCGCACAGCACGATACCAATCTGCCTCGCGCTTGCGATGGGCGGGCAGGTTCAAAATCGCAATCGCTTCGGCCACGAAAGCAGCGCGCGCTTCCTCATCATGCAAAGCCCACGCCTTGCCGTCGTCGTCGAACTGGAATGCCGACCAGTTCTTGCCGCCAGTGCGAAGGTTCAGCGACGCTTGCACGGCCACACGCTCAAAGGCTTGGGGATGATCCAACGCGAGCATCAAGAGCATGTCCTGGACCCCTTCTAGGCCTTCCAAGTCAATGCCCATCATTGGGCAAACCTGTTCTGCGCTGACCATCACCGCGTCATTGGTCAAACTGGCCAGATGATCCAATTCTGCCTTGAGGCGATCTTGCTGACGCGCAGGTAACTCATCAATGACCGCGTTAAGTCTCGCTACAAACGCGGTGCCGCGCCCTGTGCTTTTCCAATCTAAGCCTTGCGGTTCCTCGACGCCTCTTGCGCAGAGGAATGCCTCCAATCGCGCGCTTGGCGCTTTTCGTAGAAACCCGCTGAACGATGCCATTCATTTTGTGCCCAAATGATCTGCGTCATCTAGATATGGTGTTGGCCGTAACGCCCTACAACCCACACTCGTTCTCTTTGATCTTATAGTTCGTTGTCGTGGCGGCTCCAGCATGCCCGACCCGTCAACCTCTTAAAGCCACGTTTCACGCGCCTGGGCTAACCACGCTTTCCCTTTTTGCGGAAGGGCAATCGCCAATATGGGCGTATTTCGTTGAAAAACTCTTGCTTGATCGAGCTGTAGGTCGCTGACTCAGTTCTCTCAACGAGCAGGACGATCAGCCATGATGGGACCGAGACAGGAAGCGCAGGCGGCGCTGTTTTACGAGTTCTCGCTGGCAGAGCATGTGCCTGAAGACCATCTGCTGCGGTCGATTGATCGGTTTGTCGATCTGAGCAGCATCCGGCCCCATGTCGCGGACTTCTATAGCCACACTGGGCGTCCGTCGGTCGATCCTGAACTGCTGATCCGCATGCTGCTGGTTGGGTCCTGCTTCGGTATCCGGTCCGAGCGACGGCTTTTTGAAGAGATACACTGTAACCTCGCCTATCGCTGGTTTTGCCGTCTCGATCTGACCGACCGGGTGCCAGATCATTCTACGTTTTCTAAGAACCGGCATGGCCGTTTCCGCGAGAGCGAACTGCTGCATCATATGTGCGAGACGACCATCGCCTGCTGCATTGAAGAGGGCCTGGTAAGTGGTCAGCGCATGGCGATTGATGCCAGCTTGATTGATGCGAATGCTAATGAGCAGAACTCGACGCCAAAGGACGATTGGGACGTATCGAGTATCGATCCGACCGAAGCTCCCCGCGCCGTACGAGAGTATCTCGAAGCTTTGGATGAGGCGGCATTTGGCGCGGCCAGCGAAGTGCAGCCCAAGTTCACCTCAAATTCCGATCCGGCGAGCGCGTGGACTGCAGCACGCAAAGGGCCAGCATTCTTAAGCTATTCCAACAACTATTTGATCGACACGGACCACGGTGTCATTGTGGATGTCGAAGCCACACGATCAATTATGCAGGCCGAGGTTGGCTCGACCAAGACAATGCTGAAGCGGGTGAAGGAACGGTTCGATCTGCATCCCGAACGTCTGATTGCTGACACAGCCTACGGCACGGGGCCGTTGCTTGGGTGGTCAGTGGACCGCAAGATCGCGTCGCATATCCCGGTGTGCGACAAGTCCGGACGCAACGACGGCACCTGGACCCGTGCTGACCCGAATGGGATGCCAAGAACGACCAGTAAATCTGCCCCGAAGGTCACGCTCTCAAGCAGTTCCGTCGCAACTACTCAGACCCGAACCTAGGACCGACCAGCAAGGGCACAACTCGCTACCGCGCGTTGAAGGTGGTCTGTCAGGTCTGCCCATCCAAAGCCAAGTGTTGTCCAAACGCTGACGCCCGCAAAATCAGCCGCGAAGAAACTGAAGACGCCCGTCAGGTTGCCCGCGACATCGCCAAGACCCGCCGGTACGAGATCTCAATGAAGCTCAGAAAGAAGGTCGAAATGCTCTTCGCCCACCTCAAACGCATCATGGGCTTAGGTCGCCTCCGATTACGTGGTCCATGCGGCGCAAACGACGAATTCCTCCCCGACGCCACCGCCCAGAACCTCCGCAAATTAGCCAAGATCTTTCCTGCACCGCAGCAAACGCGGAAAGCATGATCAGAAAGACGCTCGGGCCACGTTCAGAACACCACTTTCTACGCCCGCAACACATTGTTTTTCCACAGAATGGGCGGGAAGCAGCCATTCGCTGCGGATGCTCGACTAATACATGGCGCGGCAAAAGCGGACGCCGAATATCCCTTTGTCCTTTTTCGATAGATATTGTGCCAAGCTTCTATAGGTACAAAACCAATTAACACTGCTACATTCCAAAGAATAAGATATCGCAACGGTGATTTGCGAATTAGTTTGGATAGCGAGCGAAACCGTCACTACCGCGTCGCCCTCACCAGCTCTGGCACTGGCGAGGGCCTACTTTGGATCTAGTGACGCTGGTCAAACGCACTGGAAAACTCTCTTTGTGCACCATGATATTTGTGGCCGTCCGGGCCCAATTCGCTCTCGGGGCACTGTGACCGCTCATCTCTGAGTGCCTTTTAACTGTCCTGAAAGTTGAGCCTCGAAACGCTGATGCGCTTCCACGCAAATGGCACTGGCTTCAATTCAAGGAAAGGAAAGGCGACGTTTAATGAGCATGTGCCTAATAATTTGAGATGTCAGGCACGCCATTTCGTTGAATTTTAGTAATCAAAAGAGCACTATCTCCTATTTTCCTTGGAATATACTTTTGAGGTAGGCGCTATACCTCTGCCCGCCCCAGAGGCAGCGATCAATGCGATACCAACTCTCAAACGCAACGGAGTCTGGTCCGTGAAGATTCGTCATGAACGCCCCATGTCTGACCTGTCGTTTCAGGTGCGCGCGCCCCTCGGCCTTGAGCTCAGCACCGGCGAGCGGCTGACGATTTCCAACTGGTCCCTGCAAGGCTTCGAATTTCCCTATGAAAGCGATGTCCTGCCTCAGGAGGCTGTGCTCTCGATACCGTTCCAGGGCGTCGATATCCGCTTTCCGATCCGTGTGGCGCAGAAGGGGGAGGGCCAGTTTCTGAGCTTTGAAAACCTGACCGGACGCCAGCGCGAGACCTTGGCGGTGTTCTATCGCTCCATCCTCTCTGGCAAGATGGCCACGACCGAAGAGATTATCACCAGCCTCGATACGCCGGTTGACCTGGTGCCCATGGAGGAGACCGAAGACGAGAAAGCCGTGGCCAGCGCCGGAAAGGCGCCGCGCAGCCTCCGCGCGGCCATATCGATCCTGCTCTATCTATGCCTCGGCACCCTGGTCTTTTGGACCTTGGGGGCGGGCATCTGGGGCAAGCTCGCCGCTGTGCATATTGAAAACGCCCGTATTGAGGCTGTCTTGGTGCCCCATAGCGTGCCTGATCGCGGCCTGGTGCAAGAGGTGCTGGTGGCGTCTGGCGACGCGGTCGATCAGGGCGATCTTCTGCTGCGGCTCACCGATCCGGCGGGCGAGGCGGCCCTGGCAGAGGTCCGCAGCCGCATAGACCTGATCGAGACACGTCTGGCCGAGGCTGCGGCGAATGGTGCGCGTCTCGCCGAGCGGATTGCCTCGATACGCCAAGAACTTGTCGCCGCGCATCCTCCGTCAATGGGCGCCTCAGCCGCGGTGATGGAGGCTTTTGACGGGCGATATGCGGCCGAACACCAAGACCTGTTCGCCGCCCACAGCGCCGCTCTGCAACAAATCGATTCCCTGGACGACGAATTGCGCCGCCTACGGCGCGAGCGCGGGCGGCTGAGAGATGCCGCAGACGCGCTCCATGTCATCGCGCAGAGCGACGGGGTTGTGACCGAGCTTTCGGCGCTCAGCGGGCAGCTGCTCGGCCGCGGTGCCGTGGCCGTCGTGATCGAAGCTGCAGAGGCGCGGCAAGCGCGCGGCTGGCTGGACGCCACCATGGCCGCGGCGGTTTACCCCGGCATGGCGGTGTCGGTGGAGGTCGCCAGCGCAAGCGGGCCGCGGCTGCTATTTGGTGAGGTCAGCGGCATTGAGGCGGGAATTGACCCGGAGATATCGCCCGAGTTCGGCATGCTGGTGCGCGTCCGCTTTCCCGGGCTCTCTGTGGAGGAGACGCGCGCGACTCTCCCGCATCTTGCGCCGGTCAAGCTACAGGCGACGCGGGCTTGGGCGCAGAGCCAGACAGCGCGCTGGGTTGCCTTACGCGCAAGGGTGGGTTTGTGATGTACGCCCCCAAAACAGACTATGCCTTCGATAAGGATCTCACAAAACGCCTGCACGCTTTGCGGGCGCCGGCAAAGCGTGGCCTGGCCAAGTGGCGTGGGTCACAGCTGCTGGGCGTCACGCTGATCGCATCAATTCTGCTGTGGTTGCTGACGCATACGCAGAACCGTTTCTTCCAGCCGGACACGCTGCACGTCACACTTGTTCTTGGCTCGCTGGGCATCTGGCGCTTTGGCTGGTGGTTTACCCATGCGGTTCGGGCCGAGATCTACCGGCGGCGCCGCTGGCCCGCAATGCGCGCGGCGGCAGATCGGGTTTGGCAGAGCGGTTGGCGGCCGCGGCGGCTGCATATTCAAATGACCACCTATTACGAAGAGCCCGCGATCACCAAGCGCGTCATAGGCTCGATGCTTTCGCAAATAAGGCGCGAGAGAATTCCAACAACGATCTATATCGGCACCGGCTCTGCCTATGACGAGTTGATCATCCGCTCCTTTGTCGAAACGCACGCCCAGGACATCCCCGACGACCTCGCCGAGCTTGTCTTTTTACGGCAGAACCAGCCGGGCAAGCGCATGGCGATCGGGATGATCCTGCGCGCGATCAACCGCAACGGCGTCGACAAAGACGACCTCGT
>JBCDKE010000097.1:0-7071 GCA_038747015.1 Pseudomonadota bacterium | reverse complement strand
TTTACGTGGCCGTCGCCTATCCATCGCTACTGACCAGAATGATGTTTTTGCCGATGGATGCGTTGATCGTCGGCGGTATCCTCATGGTTCTGGTGCTTGAGGGCCTGCGCCGCGCGGTTGGCTGGACGCTTGTGATCGTTGTCCTGGTCATCGTGGGATACGCCACCATCGGGCATCTCGTCCCCGGCGCCCTGCAAACGCGAGAGGTCACACCGGAGCGGCTCGCCGTTTACCTCGCCTTTGATCCCAATGGGCTTCTGGGCCTGACGTTGAACGTCGCGGCGACCGTTGTCGTGGCTTTCGTCTTCTTCGGCCAGTTGCTCTTGCGCTCAGGCGGGGCGGAATTTTTTAACGATATCGCCATGTCGACCATGGGACACAAACGCGGGGGCGCGTCGAAAATCTCTATCGTCGCCTCCGCCCTTTTCGGCTCGATTTCCGGTGTGGTGGTGTCGAACATCGTGGCCACTGGTGTTGTGACGATCCGGCTGATGATCCAGTCAGGGTACCGCCGCACGACCGCCGCCGCCGTTGAGGCCGTCGCGTCGACCGGTGGACAGATTGCGCCGCCGGTGATGGGCGCGGTGGCGTTCCTGATGGCAGATATCCTGCAGCGGCCCTATTCCGAGATCGTTGTCGCGGCTTTGGTGCCCGCACTTCTGTACTATGTTGCACTGTTTGCGCAGGCCGACCTGCAGGCGGCAAAGCAAAAGATCGCACCGCTCAGCCTCGAAGACATGCCTGAAACTCGCAATGTGCTCCGTCGCGGGTGGGTCTTTGCACTCCCCTTCGCGGCCATCGTTATCGCGCTTTTCTGGTTCAACCAGCGGGCGGAAACCGCTGCGCTTTGGGGCGGAGCCTTCGCACTTGGGATCGGACTGACCATCGGGTACGGCGCAACACGGATGAAGGTGCGGGACCTCTGGGCCTCGGCGGTGGAAACGGGGCGCTCGATCACTGAGATCATCATGATCTCCGCTGCTGCAGGCTTCATCATCGGGGTGCTGAACGTCACGGGCCTTGGCTTTGCCGCTACCTTCGCGCTGGTGGATCTGGGGCAGGGGAGCCTTTTCATGCTGCTTCTGATCTCAGCCGTGGTGTGCCTGGTCCTCGGAATGGGAATGCCGACGGTTGGCGTCTACCTCTTGCTGGCGGTTCTCATTGCACCCTCCCTGATCCAATCGGGCGTCGAGCCTATCGCGGCGCATCTGTTCATCTTTTACCTCGGGATGATGTCGATGGTGACGCCGCCCATTGGCATCGGCGCCTTCTTCGCGGCCGCCATCGCAAAGGCGCCCCCCATGGCAACGGCATGGGAAAGCATGCGCTTTGGCTGGACCGCCTACATCATCCCGTTCCTCTTCGTCTTTTCGCCCGCGCTGCTCCTGATCGGGGAGCCGATGGAGATCGCGCTTGCGGTCACCACCGCAGTGATCGGCGTCTATGCCATCTCGGCGGCCTTCGTTGGATGGCTTCGAGGGCCGGAGGGCATGTTGCGGCGTTTGCTGATCGCAGGCGCAGGCGTCGCACTCCTCTTGCCGCCGGGGATCGGTGGTACGCAAACGCTGCTGATCAATGCCGCAGGCCTGGGCGCACTCGTGCTTCTCTGGATGGTTGGACAGAGCGGCATCGCACCTGAACCAAACGCTGTCCCAAACGGGGGCAAAAGCGAAGAATTCCAATGACATCACCGAAAGGCATCCGCATGAGTTTTGTTTTTCCGCCGCCCGAGCAAGCGACCGTCGCCGTCGCAAACAGCGCGGAACGTTTGCCGGTGCGCCGCATCTTCTGCGTCGGGCGGAACTATGCCGCGCATGCGCGCGAGATGGGGCGCGACCCTGACCGCGAGCCGCCGTTCTTCTTCACGAAACCCGCCGATGCGGTTGTCGAAGACGGAGAGACCGTTGCCTACCCACCGGAGACCGAGAATCTCCATTACGAGGCGGAGCTTGTGGTGGTTATCGGTAGCGGCGGACGCAACATCGCCGAGGCCGACGCGCTGTCGCATGTCTGGGGTTACGCCATCGGCAACGACCTGACCCGGCGCGACCTTCAGCTTAAGGCACGAGAGCAGGGGCGGCCCTGGGACTGGGGCAAGGCATTCGACCGTTCGGCCGTCATCGGCCCGGTTCACGCCGCCGCATCGGTCGGGCATCTGTCTGAGGGGTCGATCCGCCTGAGCGTGAACGGCGAGGTCAAGCAAGACGCCGATCTGACGGAACTGATCTGGAACGTGCCGGAGATTATCTCGATCCTGTCCCATTCCATCGGTTTGTGTCCCGGCGATCTGATCATGACAGGCACCCCCGCCGGCGTCGGCCCGCTTGTTCCAGGTGACACTTGCCGGGTGGAAATCGCGGGACTGGGCGCCATCGAGACCCATATCGGGCCGCGGGACTGAGAGCGAAAGGCGCACGGCCATGAGCTTCAAGAACCTCCTTCTGGCCTTCAGCGGCGAAGCGGCCTTCGAGGCCAGTTTGGAGCATGCGATCAAATTGGCCCATTACCATGACGCCTGGCTGACCGCGATCATGCGCAACGGATCGTCTGTCTTTGACCGGCTGGGTGCGGGGCTGCCCGCCCACCTGCGCGACCAGCTGCGCGAGGCTGAGAGCGCCGACACCGCTGCAACCATCGCCCAGTTCCAATCGGCGACGGCGGCGGCGGGGCTAGGCGAACGGTCCGAGTTCATCCGGCCCGATGCGATGGGTGACACGTTGCCCAGCGCCTTTGCCCGGAACTACGATCTGGTCATCACCGGGTTTCAGTCCGACATCCCCGGTGAAGAACACCACGTGGTCAGCCCCGACATGGTTGCGCTCAAAAGCGGGCGGCCCGTTCTGGTCGTGCCCAACAGCTACAGCGCGCCGGTTCTGTCAGATCACGCGCTGCTGGCGTGGGACGGGCAACGTTCGGCGGCGCGGGCGCTCGGTGACGCAATGGACATTCTCGAGGGAAAACGGCGCGTCACCGTCCTGACCGTCGGAAATCACCCGCTGCCGGAACCGGTCGATGGCGGGCTGCTGACGCATCTCGAACGACACGGGATCGACGCGGAGCACCTACATCGTCCGCCCAACACTGGCAGCATCGCACAGGTCATCGAGGACACTGCCGACGAAATCGGCGCCCGGCTGATCGTGATGGGCGCATACGAGCACAGCAAGTTCTCGCAGGACGTTTTTGGCGGTGTCACGCATGAGGTGCTGAAAACGGCCCGCGTTCCGGTTTTCATGTCGCATTGAGGGGGCAGGATGAAACTTCACAACTTCTTTCGGTCCTCAACCTCGACCCGGTTGCGCATCGCCTTGAACCTCAAGGGGCTCGCATACGACTACATCCCCTATGTGCTGCGTGAGGGCCAAGCGCGAACGCCGGGTTACCTGGCGATGAATGCGCAAGGATTGGTGCCGACGTTGGAACTGGATGGCGGAGAGACACTGACACAGTCCATGGCCATCCTCGAATGGCTGGAGGAAACCCATCCCGAACCACCGCTATTGCCAGCGGAATCGATGGGGCGGGCAAGGGTCCGCGCGCTGGCGTTGATGATCGCTAGCGAGATCCACCCGTTGAACAATCTACGCGTTCTCATTCGGCTACGTGACCAGTTTGGCGCTGACGAAGATGCGCAAAAGGTGTGGTTCACCCATTGGGTGGCGCTGACCTTCGACGCGCTGGAGAAAGAACTTAGCCGGCATGCGCAGACAGGGCCCTATTGCTTTGGGGATACGCCCGGCCTCGCAGATATCTGCCTTTACGCGCAGGTCTGGAACAACCGCCGCTTCAACATCGCGCTGGACGCATGGCCGACCATCGCGCGTGTTTTCGCCGCGCTCGATGCGCTGCCTGCTTTCGCAGATGCCGCCCCTCCGCAACAGCCTGATGCCGTCTGAAACCAAGACGCCGAATAAGGGAGACCAACGATGAGGAACACGCTGGATCACGATACCGTCGCCCACGGGATGCAGCCCCACGACAGCGCCGAACTCCGCGCGCTTTACAGAGGCTTTGCTGACAATCACCTTAACCCGCTCTGGACCCAGACGGGGGATCTGATGCCGATGCACCCCAAACCCAGGGCTGTGGCCCATGTTTGGAAATGGTCCACGCTTCTGCCGCTGGCCGAAGCCTCCGGCGATCTGGTTCCTGTGGGCCGCGGGGGAGAGCGGCGGGCCATCGGGCTTGCCAACCCCGGACTCGACGGGAACGCCTATGTCAGCCCGACGCTTTGGGCCGCGATCCAATACCTCGGGCCGCGAGAGACCGCGCCTGAACATCGCCATTCCCAAAACGCCTTTCGCTTTGTGGTGGAAGGCGAGGGGGTTTGGACGGTGGTGAACGGCGATCCGGTCCGCATGTCGCGTGGCGACCTGCTGCTGACGCCCGGTTGGTGCTTTCATGGCCACCACAACGACACCGATGCCCCCATGGCGTGGATCGACGGTCTCGACATCCCGTTCAGCCAACAGATGGATGTAGGCTTTTTCGAGTTTGGTTCGGACCGCGTGACCGACTACGCCACACCGAATTACTCGCGCGGAGAGCGGCTTTGGTGTCATCCCGGATTGCGCCCGCTTTCGCAGTTGCAGGACACGGTGGCCTCCCCCATCGGCGCCTACCGCTGGGAGTTCACCGAACGCGCGCTGACCGAGCAGTTCCTTCTCGAAGATGAAGGGCATCCCGCCACCGCAGGACCGGGGCATGCCGCGATCCGCTACGTGAACCCAACAACTGGCGGTGACGTCATGCCGACGATCCGGTGTGAATTCCATCGCCTGCGCCCCGGCACTGAAACGCCTGAACGGCGCGATGTGGGATCCACTGTGTTTCAGGTCTTTGAGGGGAGAGGCGCCGTGTTGCTCGATGGAACGACGCACACGCTGGAGAAGGGCGACATGTTCGTGGCCCCGTCCTGGATCCCTTGGTCGCTGCAGGCGGAGACGGAATTCGACCTTTTCCGGTTCTCCGACGCGCCGATCATGGAACGGCTGAACTTCATGCGCAGTCAGGTTGGATCGCCGTGAGCCTGTCGCAAACTCAGAAAAGCGCGCGCGACACCTTGATGGCCCGGCAGGGCAAGGGCGCGCGCTATGACGCAGCAGAGGCCCCGGCCGACGATCTTCTTCAGATGCGTCGCGCCACGGCGATCTTTGCCCGCGCGATGGCAGGACTGGACGACAGCGCGATGTTTCTGCGACGGGGCGCCGATCACCCACACACGCCCGCGCGCGTCCTTGCCGAGGTTGGATACGAGGCGCGTCGTTTGGCGCTTGCCCTCGAACCGATGTGTGCAACCGCGGCTCACCAAGTGGCGGGGGCCGCGCCCGAAGACTTACCTTCGATCGAGCTTGCTGAGACGCTTCCGGCCAGAGCTCTGCGGCATCTTGTCAATCACTCGGCCATTCATCTTGATGTCTGCCTGCGGGATCTGCGCGGGGCCTATTGGGCACAGAACCGCGTCGTCGTTTCGGGAAACAACCGCGTTTGGTTACGTGACTTGCCTAGGTGGCGTGCCCAAACTCTTGAATTCCAGGCTAATAGGCTGACCGCAGCCAAATAGAGGTTAGCGAGTACTATCGGCAACGAGTTCGCACTTGGTTTTCGATCTAAGACATCGTGAATGTCGGTGCTTGGGGCGCGATGTGATTTTCAAACGCTCGGGTCGCTGCCAACTACGAAATATCGAATTCGATACCCAAAGTACGGCCGAGATAGCTCATTCAATTCGATCCCAAGCGCCCGTCGTTCACCATGCTGCCTCAAAGCCTCTGGCAGGCGCATGCAAGCGCGGAACTTCGCCGCTACACCGATAACGCCTGCGGCCAAGAGTGGGCTCCACAGCGCCTAAAGGCGCCGCACTAGCCCATTCCGATGATCGAGCCCGCCGGCGCCCGAAACCATTTTAGTCGTCCAAGGGCCGATTGCGCAGGGTTTCGGTCGGCAAGCCAAGTTTCTCTAGCTTTGCGATGAGGTCTTCTCGCCGTTGACGCTTTACGTCTGCCTTGGCCTCAACGGCCGGCTGAACCTCCAACATGATGTTGATCGCTCTGAGTAGCGCTGGCACATCGCCCTTCAGGCCTTTCCGGCAAAGCGCCAGATAGGCCGCTTCCAGCCCGGCGAGGGAAACGGAGCGCCCATCTGCGGTGCGGGCCGTCACCGGCTCCGAGAGGATCGCTGCGGCATCCCTGAGGTGGTCGGCGCGGCTCTTGGGCCGCCCCTTCGGATTGCCCGACTGGCCCTTCTGCCATCGGCTCGCCGCGGGCGGCTTGCCGTATCCAATTCCATAATCGTCAGCCATCGCCGCCTTCCTCACGTTTCCTCATTGCCTCGGCGATCTGGTTGAGGCCTTTCACCGCATTCCGCTTTGTCTCTTCCGGATCGAAGCGGGAGATGTCACCTGCGCCGGCCTCGGCCAGGATCCGGCGCTGCATCTCCAGCGCGCGCCGGTCCCCGGCCAGCGCGAGCTCACGCAAGCGGCGGATCAGGGCTTCGCGTATCGGCATTTGCATGTCGCTACCCTGAAGCTTGACCTTGCGCCTCAGCACCCGGTCCAGGTGGCTCCAAAGGTCATTCTCTTTGCGTGGACGACCTCGGGGATTGCCGGACTTGCCCTTCTTGAAGCGGTGCTCTGTAGGCGGGTTGGCATAGCCGGCTTTTCGATGCGTCTGATCGGTCATTCTGCGGCCTCTGGTTCGGGCTTCGTCGCCTCGGCTGCACGTGCCAGGGCGATGGGCTCGAACGTCTCGCCCGAAGCCTCCAGCACCGGCGCAGTGCCGGTGAGCGCGGCATAGCGGCGGCAGATGACATCGCAATAGATCGGGTCAAGCTCGACGAGCCGCGCCACCCGGCCAGTACGCTCGGCCGCGATCAGCGTGGTGCCCGATCCGCCAAAGCCATCCAGAACAATCTCACCGCGGCGGGTGACGTCCTTGATGGCGTCGGCAACCAGCGCCACCGGCTTTACGGTTGGGTGCAGTGCCAGATCCGTTTGGTTTCGCCCAAAGCTGTTGACCCCGGGGTAGTCCCAGACATTGGTGCGATATCGCCCATGTTCTCCTAGGCCGAATG
>JBCDKE010000096.1:0-7079 GCA_038747015.1 Pseudomonadota bacterium | reverse complement strand
CTGAATCCAAAGGGTTGTCCGTCGTCTTCGGTGCGGACATCTACGGTCGCGTTGTAGCCCTCTGGGAGCCCTGCAAGAGCCGCATCGACCGCTGCGCGCGCCGCGGGGTTTGGAGCGACACCGGTCAACACTAGCTCTGTGTCGCTGATCCGCAGGGACGCGGACTTCAGGGGGCGCAGCGCTGACAGTCCCTGTAGTGCGAAGCTGGTCCAGTTTTCGTCCGGCGCACCGGCCGCAACCTCAAGAACGCCGGCGGCGGGTCCTAGAACGCGCCCAAACTCGCCCCGCGCTTCTTCGGCGGGTATGTACCCCTTAAGCGACGCGGGAGCGCCGTTCCAATTCACCGTCAGCACATAAGGACTGATTGCTGCCAAAACCTCGGTCTCGTCGCGGATGACGCGGTGCCCAGGTATAGCCTCAACCGCAGCCAAGAGCGCGGCATGCTTTTCTTCGCCAGCAACGATGCCAGTGAGTGTGATATCGCGCCCAGATACGGTGGCGTCCACGCTCTTATAGCCTTCGACGACCTCGGCGGCCGCAGATGCAACCTCACGCTCGATGCTGGCAGCAGAAAATTGGGTGACATACCAACCAAGCGCAACAAGGCCGGATGCCAGAGCAGCAATACCAAAAAGACGACGCATTCATCCCCTCGCATCCCACCCGAGAGGTTCGATTAAGAAAATTGGAGCGCGTCCTATCAAGAAAAAAGGACGTGAGCGGTCGTACTGGCGGGGGCGCTGTGGCTTTAGCGCACCGTGATAGCGCTAAACGGCGGTCTTGAGGCTCTCTTCGAGGTAGATCTCGCGCAGGCGTTTGGCGACTGGTCCGGGCGCTCCTGCGCCGATTTCGGCACCATCGATGGCCACGACCGGCATCACGAAGGTCGACGCGGAGGTCACGAAGGCCTCGTCAGCTTCCTTGGCCTCGTCGATGGTGAAGGCGCGTTCCTCGACCTTCATCTGGGCCTCACGGGCAAAGCGCAGCACGGCGGCACGGGTGATCCCGTGGAGGATGTCGTTGGACAGGTGCCGCGTGATGATCGTGTTGCCCTTGACGATATAGGCGTTGTTCGAAGTGCCTTCGGTCACTGCGCCGTCCTCGATCATCCAGGCGTCGTCGGCCCCGGCAGCCTTGGCCGCCATTTTGCCCATGGAGGGGTAGAGCAGCTGCACCGTCTTGATGTCGCGGCGGCCCCAGCGCTGATCCTCGATGGAAATCACCTTGATCCCCTTGGACGCGGCGGGCGCGTTGGCGAGGCCGGGTTTGGCCTGGGTAAAAAGCACGATCGTCTGCGGCACGTCCTCGCCCGGATAGGCAAAATCGCGGTCGGCAGCGCCGCGGGTGATCTGGAGATATACCAGGCCCTCGTCGATATTGTTGCGCGCGACCAGTTCGCGATGCACCTCGAGGAGCTCTTCCTTGGTGATCGGCACGCCCATCTCGAGTTCGGTCAGCGACCGTTCGAGCCGCACCGCGTGGCCATCAAAATCGATCAGTTTGCCGCCGAGGACGCTGGTGACTTCGTAGACGCCGTCAGCAAACAGAAAGCCGCGATCAAAGATCGAAACGGTGGCTTCTTCTTCGGGCAGGTACTGGCCGTTTACATAGACGGTGCGGGACATGGGTCATTCTCCTCTGCGGATACTGGCGGGATGGGGGATTTTGGCGGTAGGCTCAAGGGTGAAACCGAAGAAACGGACCCTCGTGCCATGCCGAACCTCGCCCCTGCTTCTCTGATGTTTGCCGCCGGGATCGGAATACCGATCCTCGCGGCGCTGAATGCTGCGCTGGGTCAGCGGCTGGGATCGCCGGCTGCGGCGGCGCTGGTTCTTTTTGCGGTGGCTCTGCTCACGGCCGCGGTGGCCACACTGGCCACGCGGGGGAGCTATGCCAATCTGCCCGGTACGCCGGTCCATCTCTATGCGGCGGGGGCGCTGATCGCGTTCTACGTGCTGTCGATCACCTGGGTCGCGCCGACATTCGGCGTGGGCAACGCCGTGTTCTTTGTCCTGATCGGACAGCTGGTGTCGGCAGCGCTGATCGACCATTTCGGCCTCTTTGGCGCGCGGGTACTGCCGATGTCGCCCATGCGCGCGCTGGGGATCGCGGTCATGGGAGCAGGCGTGATGATCACCCAGATCGCAGCGCGCTAGCCCCAAAGCGCGGCCTCGGAGGGGTGCACGCCCAGGTCGTCATAGGCCAGCGGCGCGTCGCGGTCCTGCGCCAGCAACAGCGGCCCGTCGAGGTCGACGACCGCCGCCCCCTGTGCAAAGAGCACCGCTGGTGCCATGGCAAGCGAAGACCCCACCATGCAGCCCACCATGATCTCGTAGCCCTCGGCCCGCGCCGCGTCGCGCAGCGCCAGCGCCTCGGTCAGGCCGCCGGTCTTGTCGAGCTTGATATTGACCATGTCGTACTTGCCCATGAGCGCGGGAAGGCTGGCGCGATCATGGCAGCTTTCATCGGCGCAGACGGGGAGCGGGCGCTCGATCTCGGCCAGCATGTCGTCCTCGCCGGCGGGGAGCGGCTGTTCGACCATCTTGACCCCCAGCCGCACCATATGGGGCGCGAGCTCGGAATAGACCTCTGCCGTCCAGCCCTCGTTGGCGTCGACGATGATCGCGGCCTCCGGCGCGCCACGGCGCACGGCCTCGAGCCGGGGCATGTCGTCGGGGGTACCGAGCTTGATTTTCAGCAGGGGCCGCGTTGCGTTCTCGCGCGCCTGCTTTTCCATCGCCTCGGGCGTGTCGAGCGACAGCGTATAGGCGGTGATTTCCGGCCCCGGCGCGGTCAGGCCCGCCAGTTCCCAGGCGCGTTTGCCGGCGGTCTTGGCCTCAAGATCCCAGAGCGCACAGTCGACGGCGTTGCGGGCAGCGCCCGGCGGCAGGGCCTGAGCCAGCGCCACGCGATCAATATCGGCGGGGAGGCCCGCGATCTCGGCCTCGACGCTTTCCATCGACTCGCCGTAGCGCGCGTAGGGCACGCTTTCGCCCCAGCCGACAAAGCCGCCGCGCGACACCTTGACGGTAGTCACATGGGCCTCGGTCCGCGCGCCACGCGCGATCCGAAAGACCTGCGCCAGGGGAAACACGTCGCGCTCTACGGTGATCATCGCTCACCCCTTCATCTTTCCAAAATAACTCGCCCCCGGCAGGGCCGCCGGAGGCAGTAGCCTAGATCGCCGCGAGCGCGTCCACCAGACGTCCCGCGCCGTGGCGGAACGGGTCTACCGTGGGCAAGCCCATGCGCTTTTCGGTTTCCTCGCACAGCGCCATGGCCTCGTCTTCGCTGAGGTGCTGGGTGTTGATCGAAATGCCGGTGACCTGGCAGGCCGGGTTGGCGATCTGGGCGAGCGGCAGCGCGGTGTCGCGCAGCGCCTCGAGCGAGGGCAGGCCGTAATCCGGCAGGCCGCGCATGTGAGCGCGGGTGGGTTCGTGGCTCAGCACCAGCGCATCGGGCTGGCCGCCATGGATCAGCGCCATGGTCACGCCGGAATAGGACACGTGGTAGAGCGACCCCTGCCCTTCGATCAGGTCCCAGTGGTCGTCGTCATTATCGGGCGTCAGCCATTCCACGGCGCCGGCCATGAAGTCGGCGATCACGGCATCGAGCGGCACGCCCCGGCCTGTCACAAGGATCCCGGTCTGGCCCGTGGGGGCAAAGGTGCTTTTCATCCCGCGCTTGCGCATTTCGGCGTCGACGGCGAGGCCGGTATACATCTTGCCCACCGAGCAATCGGTGCCCACGGCCAGCATCCGCTTGCCCGTGCGCTTGACCCCATTGGCAATGGGATAAGCGACAGAAGGCACGCGCACATCGTGGAGCTGGGTCCCGGTGCGCTTGGCCTCGGCCACCAGATCGTTTTCGTCCCGCAGCAGGTTGTGGAGCCCGGAGGCGATATCGTAGCCGAGGTTGATTGCCTCTTTCAGAACCGTTTTCCACGCCTCGGATATCACGCCGCCGCGGTTTGCGACACCGATCACGAGCGTCTTGGCACCCGCGGATTTGGCCTCTTCGAGCGTCATGTCTGTCAGCCCAAGATCCGCGCCGCAGCCCGGCATGCGGTACTGGCCCACCGCGTTCTCGGGGCGCCAGTCCTTGATACCCTGGGCGACCTTTGCGGCCAGTTGGTCCGGCGCGTCGCCGAGGAAGAGCAGATAGGGGGTCGGAATCATCGGGCAGCCTCCAGAAAAAGTCAGGGGCACACTAACGACGGTTTCAGAAAGTGCATCTCTAAAAGTAGTCGGAAATCAATTAATGCGGGTGAAACGTCGCTTGTATCGAGTTATTGCGGTATTTTCTTCGATCTAAAACCGCTTGGATGAAATGTTCATATCTCCCCAGTCAATGCGCGGAACAGTTTGACCAGCCTGCTGACAGTCAAGAAACCAGTCAGTGCCGTCGAAACCGAGGCGCGTGGGATGCACGATCAGAGGCGCCGGTGACCGCGCCTGTAGCCTAACGATCTGGCGAAGCAGGATAGCGTTGGCAAGGGCAGGTAGCCGGGGATCCGGATCACCATCCGAGGGGGCCATGGGATAGGCGGCGGAGGTGGCGGCCATGATCGCGCGCGTGCGATCCGGAAACGCCTCGCGCAGTTTTGCGGCCGCGCGCGCACCTGCCTCCGACATGCCCAGCGCCGCAAGGGCAGCCGGGCGTTGGTCGAGCATGACGGCGAAGGCCGCGGCCTCATCCGCATCGAGCCCGGTGAGGCGGGTCCGGTATTCAAATCCCAGTTCGATACCGCCCTGATTTCCCTGGTGTACGATGATCGGCAGGCCTGCTTCGGTCATCGCATCGACGTCGCGCAGGATCGTCCGGGTGGAAACCTCCAGTTCCTCAGCCAACTGCGTAGAGGTCTGTCGCCCGCGGTTCTGGAGCAGGAGCAGCATCTGCAATAATCGGGCGGCGCGCATGGGGTCTCTCAAACTTGACAGTAGATGTCACATTACATGCCGTATCCACCGAGTCGACCATCGACGAAGAGGAAAGAGATGCAGGTCGCTACAACTATTTCGATTGATGCCTCGCCAGACGCGGTCTGGCACGTGCTCACGGACCCCGCCGCACTGGTGAAGGATACAGGGATCATTGAGCTGCAGGGCAGGCCCGCACCCGGCGCGCGGATCAAGCTTTGGTCCGAGGTCGCGCCGAACCGCGCCTTTGCCCTGCGTGTGACCCGTTTTGAACCGGGGCGCGTCATGGTTTGGAAGGGTGGGATGCCATTCGGGCTCTTTACCGGAACCCGCAGTTTCGATCTAGAAAGCGGCGGCGGCGCGGACCACCCGCAGACTCGCCTGACCATGAGCGAGGTGTTTTCGGGGCCCTTTGCGCCGATGATCACCAAACCCATGCCGGACCTGCAGCCGTCGTTTGACAAGTTTGCAAGAGCCGTGAAAGCCATGAGCGAGGGAGCACCGGCATGAATACTGTAACCTATGGCACCGGCGAGGCGGATGATCCCTGGCTGCTGAAAACGCCGCCCGGGAGTTCAGAATACCTGGCGTGGATTGATGGCGGCGTGCTGCACGTGGCGGTGGGAAAAACGAAACTCGGCTATCAGGCGCGGGCTTTGGAGGATTGCCACGCGATGCTCGTTGCCCATGGCGACTGGATGGAGCTGGGCAATGCTGACGAGGGCAAACCGGTCAAAGAGGGGTCGATCGAGGCCTGGGCCCGCGATGATGCAAATCCGGTGAGCGGCTATTACGGCGTGCGCAAAGGCTATCGCGGGCGGTTTGCGAATTACGTCACACCTGTGATGGAGCTTTTGGGCCTCATCGAGCTGGAGCATAAGCCAAGGGGCAACCGCGCGCGCGCCATACCAAAGTAGGATTGATTGAGGGAGGCGCGCCCTCCCGCCTCCCCCTGCGGCCTGGAAGGCCTGGGCAAGAGGGGGCGCGCTGCGCGCGGTATCCGCTGGCGCGGATGCGAGGGGCGCTGCCCCCTCGTGCTCCCCGGAGTTTTTTCGGAAAGATGAAGGGAATGCCGCGACGCAGCGAAAGGGCTTGCGGTTGGCGGCGCAAGATCGTAACCGGTGGCTCGCTGAATTCGAAACTATCTTGCGAGACCCCATGTCCTTTCGCCTTCAACCCGCGCCCCCTGCCCGTCCGAACCGCTGCCAGCTCTTTGGTCCCGGCTCGCGCCCTGCAATCTTTGAAAAGATGGCCGGCAGTGCGGCGGATGTGATCAATCTGGACCTTGAGGACAGCGTGGCCCCCGACGACAAGAACGCGGCGCGGGCCAATGTCATCGAGGCCATTGGCGATATCGACTGGGGAACCAAGGCGCTGAGCGTGCGGATCAACGGGCTCGATACGCCCTACTGGTACCGCGACGTGGTGGACCTGCTGGAACAGGCCTCGGACCGGATCGACCAGATCATGATCCCCAAAGTGGGCAATGCTGCGGATATTTATGCGGTGGACGCGCTGGTGACGGCAGTTGAGGCAGCCAAGGGCCGCACCAAGCCGATCCAGTTCGAAGTCATTATTGAGAGCGCTGCGGGCATCGGCCATGTCGAGGAAATCGCCGCCGCCTCACCCCGCATGGCGGCCATGAGCCTGGGCGCGGCAGATTTCGCGGCCTCCATGGGGATGGCAACGACTGGCATCGGCGGGACGCAGGAAAATTACTACATGATCCGCGAGAGTCAAAAGCACTGGTCGGACCCCTGGCACTGGGCTCAGGCCGCCATTGTGGCCGCCTGCCGGACCCATGGGGTGCTGCCTGTCGACGGGCCCTTTGGTGATTTCTCTGATGATGAAGGCTTCCGCGCGCAGGCGTTGCGTTCGGCGACGCTGGGCATGGTGGGGAAATGGGCGATCCACCCGAAACAGGTGGCGCTGGCGAATGAGGTCTTTACCCCCTCTGCCGAAGCTGTGGCGGAAGCAAAGGAAATCCTCGCCGCCATGGAAGAAGCCAAGGCCTCGGGCGCAGGGGCCACGGTCTACAAGGGCCGTTTGGTCGATATCGCGTCGATCAAACAGGCCGAGGTGATCGTAAAACAGGCCGAACTCATCGGGGGCTAGCACGGCCTCCGCAACGCTCCCGCCCTTTTCGGGGGCGGGGGTGGG
>JBCDKE010000095.1:0-8134 GCA_038747015.1 Pseudomonadota bacterium | reverse complement strand
GGGTCAAAGAAACCGGCATAATGCACGCGGAATTCACCCACCATGGCGAGGTAGGGTGCCATTTCGGCGGCGTAATCGGGCGGGATAGTAACCGCCTCGCGGCTCACCAGAATGTAAAACGCGCCGGGGTCGAGGATAATGCGGCCGTCCTTGGTGCGGATTTCCTCCCAAAACTCCGCCGGGTCGTAATGTCCGATATTATCGAGGTCGATGACACCGGTATGCGGTTTGGCGCGGTAGCCGACGAGATCGCCCTGGGCGGGTTCCAGATCCACGGAGAAGCCCAGACCATCGGCGATGATCGGCGCAGTATCGACGAGGGCCGTGCCCGCATGCAGCGCGTCGAGCTCCGCGTCCGAGAGCACCGACTGTCCGTCGCGAAAGCGAATTTGGTTCAAACGCATGCCCGGTCGCACCAGCACGGAGAAGCTGCGCGGGCAGATTTCGGCATAGAGCGGCCCTGAATACCCTTGAGGGATTCGGTCGAATTCGACGCCACCGTCGACAATGGTCCGCGTCAGGAGGTCGAGCCGCCCGGTAGAGCTTTTGGCATTGGCGACCGCCTGAATGCCGTCGGGCAGGGCGAGCCCTTCCATGAGCGGGACCACATAGACGCAGCCCTTTTCCAGCACAGCACCGTGGCTCAGATCGATTTCGTGCATGACGAAATCCTCTAGCCGCCCGGCGACCGTCTGGTCCTCGCCTGCGAGGAAAGAGGCCCGCACGCGGTAGGCGCGCGTGCCTAGCCGCAGGTCCAGCGACGCAGGTTGAATCTGTTCGGGGATAACAGCCGGGTCTGCGGTGATCTGACCGCTTTCGATCATGGCCTCCAGGGCCTGGCTCGGCAAAACGCCCATGGCTCTCCCCCCATGGTTATGGTCTTCGGTGCCCGTGCTGGTGCGCGGTTTCACCGATTGAATATCATAACTGGGGTATTGAGAAGTGGTCGGGCTAGCAGGACTTGAACCTGCGACCTTCCGTCCCCCAGACGGACGCGCTACCAGGCTGCGCCATAGCCCGACTGAGCGCTGTTAATAGCGGATTGCTTGGGTGCCGCAAGGCCGAAATCAATTTCCCGGTTAGTTTGCTGAGAGCCGCGTGTGCAGCGCTTTCAGGCGCTCCAATACCGCATCGAGTTGCGCCGACGGTACCTCATCCAGCCTCTTAGCTGCGTCTCGCAGGCTTTTGTTTTTGGTGGGTTTAACGACCTCGGTCGGCGCGACATCTGCGTTTGATGGACCTTTCGGCTCCAGCGGGACAACAACGGCATCCTCGACCTCTGGCGCGGTGTCTTGGCTGCGGTTCTCCTCTACCAGTGCGGTGACGTATTTCACGCCCCGCTCTCGCAGGATCTTTTGGACGCCCTTGATGGTGATCCCGTCGTCATGGAGCAGCTTCTTGATCCCGGTCAACAGCGCCACATCGCCGGGCCGGTAATACCGACGCCCTCCAGCGCGTTTGACAGGTTTGACCTGGCTGAACTTGCTTTCCCAAAATCGGAGAACGTGGGGCTGGGTCCCAAGACCTTCGGCGACCTCAGAGATCGTCCGAAAGGCGTCGCGGGATTTTTCCATGACCCTAGCCCTTGTTCCCCGCGGCCACGCGATCTTTCATCAGGTGCGAGGGGCGGAACGTCAGTACCCGGCGGGGAGAGATCGGCACCTCTTGTCCCGTCTTTGGGTTCCGGCCTACGCGGGCGGCCTTGTCGCGGACGCTAAAGGTGCCGAAGGACGAAATCTTGACCTGCTCGCCGCGAACCAGCGCATCTGACATTTCATCCAAAACGCTCTCAACGAGCTGCGAGGATTCATTGCGTGAGAGACCGACTTCGCGGAAGACCGCTTCGCTCAGGTCCATGCGGGTCAGTGTTTTATTCGTCATCGGTCCCCCCTTATTTACCAGCGATGCTAGGTAGCGCGGGGCACCGGGTCAATAACGTATTGAATATCCAAGGGGTTGAGGCCCGTGCTTAATCGGCGTTAAGCGCGGAAAACCACCGATCCCCAGGCCAAGCCGCCGCCGATGGCGCCGGTGACGACCACATCGCCGTCCTTGATACGTCCATCTTGGCGCGCCACGGACAGGGCGAGGGGAATCGATGCTGCCGAGGTGTTGCCATGATCTTGGACCGTGACGACGACGTTTTCCATCGGCACGCCGAGACGATCCGACATCGCTGTTAGGATCCTCATATTGGCCTGATGGGGCACGATCCAGTTGACGTCGGCGGGCGTCAGACCTGCTTTGGCGAGCGTCTTGCGCGCAGTCCCGGCGAGCTTTTCCACCGCGTGGCGGAAAACTTCCTTGCCCTGCATGCGCAAATGGCCCGTGGTGTGGGTCGAGACCCCGCCATCCACGTAGAGGATGTCCTTGTAGCGTCCGTCCGAATGGATTTCGGCAGCCAGAATGCCGGTGTCGTCTGATGTGCCTTCACTGTTGCGCGCTTCGAGCAGAACAGCACCAGCGCCGTCGCCGAAAAGCACGCAGGTGCCCCGGTCGCTCCAGTCCATGAGACGCGAAAAAGTTTCGGAGCCCACCACCAGCACCCGCTGGGCCTGGCCGGACACGATCAGCGCGTTGGCGTTCGTCATTGCATAGGCAAAGCCCGCGCAAACAGCCTGAACATCAAAGGCAAACCCATGGGTCATTCCGATCTCGGCCTGCACCATCGTCGCGGCAGAGGGGAATGTCAGGTCAGCGGTCGAGGTTGCCACGATCAGCGCATCGACCTCGTCGGCGCTGACACCGGCGTCTGCCAAAGCGGCGAGGGCGGCTTTGGAGCCCATCATTGACGTTGTTTCACCTTCGCCGGCGAAATGACGCCGTTCGATCCCGGTGCGGGTGCGAATCCACTCGTCCGAGGTTTCGAGGCTTTCTTCGAAGTAAGCGTTTTCCACCACGCGTTCAGGCAGATAGTGGCCGTAACCGCGAATGATGGCGCGAAGTGTCATAGTTAGCCTTCCTCTGCCTCGGCGAAACCTCCGGCCTGTGCCACCCGTGCGGCAAGCCGTTCACCAAAGCCCGATTTGGACAGTTGATGGGCCAGTCCGATGGCCGCTGCAACCCCTGTGGCATCGGCAGAGCCGTGGGATTTAACCACCGTGCCGTTCAGCCCGAGGAACACACCGCCATTGACGCGGCGCGGATCGATGCGTTTGCGCAGTCGGTTCAGCGACGTGTAGGCCATCAGGGCCGCAAGCCTCGACAGGGGCGTATGTCTGAAAGCGTCGCGCAGCGAGGCCGAAATAAAGCTGGCCGTGCCTTCGCCGGTCTTTAGCGCGATATTCCCAGTGAAGCCGTCGGTGACGATTACGTCCACTGTATTCCCTGCGATCTGGTTGCCTTCGACAAAGCCTACAAACTCGAATTTTGCATCCGCAGCCTGCGCGGCGATCATTTCGCCTGCGACCTTCAGCTCTGCACGCCCCTTATGTTCTTCGGTTCCGACATTCAGCAACCCGACCCGTGGGCGCGCGATTTCGAGCCCGTTACGCGCATAGCTGACGCCCATTAGCGCGTATTGCATGAGGTCCGTTTCGTCTGCGCGGATGTCCGCGCCCGCATCCAGCATGACATTGAAGCCGTGTGGCGCACTGGAAGGCCAGAGAATCGCGATTGCCGGGCGATTTACGCCGGGCAGCTTGCGTAGACGGACCATGGATACGGCCATGAGCGCACCGGTGTTGCCGCAAGACACGCACACATCGGCTTCGCGAAAGCGAACAGCTTCGATTGCAGACCACATCGACGTGTCTTTGCCATGGCGCATGACGAGGGACGGTTTGTCCCCCATATGAACCACGCCCTTGGCGTCGCGAATCTCTGTAATGGCTTCGATCTTGCGCTTCGCCACTTGTGCCCGCAGCACATCGGCAGGCCCGTGAAGGAGAAAGCGGATATCCGAATGCTGTTGGGCGGCCTTGGCCAGCCCTTTTACCACTTCAGCGGGTCCTTGATCCCCGCCCATGGCGTCAACGGACACAACAATGGCTGCGCCCGTCTTGGTCAGTTCGGCGGTGCTAGATGCAGCTTGCGTGGATGATGCATCCATCGCGGGCGCGCAGCTTAGGCAGCGGCTTCGTCGTCGAGGTCGATCTCGTCAACCATGGCGATGACTTCACGGTCATCGTAATGGCCACAAGAAGAGCACACGTGGTGCGGACGCTTCAGTTCACCGCAGTTGGTGCACTCGTTCGGGTTCGCAGCCACCAGGCTGTCGTGGGAACGGCGATTGTTGCGGCGCGCCCGGGTGACGCGATTCTGTGGGACAGCCATGTCTCAACCTCGGATCGGGGGCCGCGCGCCTTGCGCGACCTGCGTTACTGGAGTTTGGCGGGCATTAAAGCACGCGCACCTCTCGTGCAAGGACTTTGAAGCCTCTTGCCGTAGAGGCGTGCGAGTTACGCCGCGACAGATATTGATGCAAGCCCTAACCGTCGCCTTTTTCGAGCTTTTCTTTCAGGCCGGCCAGACCCGCGAAGGGTTTTGCGTCTTCGTCCGACATCGGCGTGACACCCTCCGCCGCAAATGTCGCCTGCTGGATTTCGGCACCCTCGGCGCGCGGGTAGGCGGGCAGGGCGAGCGCGATCATCTCGCGCAGTACCTCTGTCAGGCTGATTTCTGCCGGTAGAGGCTCCAGTGTTTCGTCCTCTGGCATCTCCGTTTCCGCGTCGGTGATTTCGGGCATGCGCGCGGTGTAATGAATGCTGTCGGTGCCTTCGATCCGGGTCGTAACCGGCGCCAGCGTCACAACGCAGCTTTGGATCACCGTGGCTCCCCATGTTGCCTGGAGTTGCCAGTCCCGTTTGCCTTGTGGGGTCAGCGTGATCGCGGCGCGTGCCTTGCGCAGGCCAAGGATTCCCAGATCATCCGCCAGCGCCTGAAGCGCGGCCTTGTCCGGGACCCACTCAAAGCTGTGGGGCCCATCTGCGGGCAGCTTTGCAAGGGGTATCAAAGATGTGTCCGTCACGGTGCGTCGCTCCGGTTGGTCTGACTTGATAAGTAGGTGCGCGGCCTGTTACATCGCCCGCAAGGTCTTGCAAAGGCCGCAGTAACAGTGGTGGGTGAGCAGCCATGGCACTTAAGGGCTTTTTGAGGCGCGCAGGAAGAGGCACGGCAGTGTTGTCTGTCGCTGTAGCGCTCGGGGCCTGTTCGCCAACGTTCCGCAATCATGGATACGCACCCACCGAGGAAGAATTGCTCGAAATCATCGTCGGCGTGGACACCCGTGCCACAGTTGAGGATGTCATCGGTCAGCCCTCGACGGCGGGCGTTCTCACAGACGGCGCGTATTATTACCTTGCCGACCGGCGCCGCCAGTTTGCGTATCAGGAGCCGCAGGTGATCGAGCGCCAGCTCGTTGCAGTAAGATTCGACGCCGAGGGTGTTGTGTCCAACATTGAACGCTTCACGCTCGAGGACGGGCGCGTCGTGCCGCTGTCGCGCCGCGTGACGGACTCGGCCGTGCAGGACACGGCCTTCATCCGTCAGCTCTTGGGCAATGTGGGCAACTTTGACGCTTCCGGTCTCCTCGGCGGCGGCGGTGATGGCGGCGGTATTTAATCCGACGGCTCGAACTTCAGCGCGACACCATTGATGCAATAACGTAGCCCTGTTGGTTGCGGTCCGTCTGGGAACACGTGGCCCAAATGCGCGTCGCACAGATCGCAATGCACCTCGGTGCGTCTCATAAACCAGCTGTTGTCGACGCTCTCACCCACGGGCGCATCCGCCATTGGTGAATAAAACGATGGCCAGCCGGTGCCGCTTTCGAATTTCGTTTCCTTGTCAAAGAGCGGCGCATCGCAACATACGCAGGTGAATACGCCAGGGCCTGACGGGAAATCCTCGTGCGTCCCGGCGCGCTCGGTGCCGTGCTTGCGGGTGACCTTGTAGGCCAGGTCAGTGAGCTGCTCGCGCCATTCGGCGTCTGATTTGACTACTTTTTCCATCACTCTCCGTTTCCATTCGCTGAGGGGCGCTGCCTGTTTGACTGTGACACGCCCCGGATCTTTGGGTTAGCATAGATGTAAGCGCGCCGAGCGGCGCGACCAAGAGCGATGAATTAGCCGTGATAAAGAGACGAGCATGCGAAATCTGACCCGTGGCAAGTACCGCGCGCGGGTAGCCCGGGGGGCGGCAGACATGGCCGCGCTCCAGGTGCTGCGCTGCGAGGTCTTTCGCGGCGGGGCGTGTCCCGATGGGGATGCCCATGACGATGCCTGCCTCCAGGTGCTCGTCGAACGCGTCTCGACGGGCGATCTGGTGGCCTGTTTCCGCCTTTTGCCTCTGGCCAAAGGGGCCGAGATCGGGCGCAGCTATTCCGCCCAGCATTACGAACTTTCGGCGCTCTCCGCCTATGACGGGCCCATGGTCGAGGTGGGCCGCTTTTGTGTGAAGCCAGGCCTGATGGACCCGGATGTGCTGCGCGTGGCCTGGGGGGCGCTGACGCAGTATGTCGATGACAACGACGTGGCCATGCTCTTTGGCTGTTCCTCCTTCGAGGGGACAGAGACGGCGGCCTACGCGGACGCTTTTGCGGTGCTCCATGAACGGCATCTGGCGCCCAAACGATGGCTGCCCAAGGTCAAGGCGCCCGACGTTTTCCGCTTTGCGGCAGGTAAACGCGCGCGCCCGGACCGCAAAAAAGCCATGGGGTTGATGCCGCCGCTCTTGAAAACCTATCTCGCCATGGGGGGCTGGGTGAGCGACCACGCGGTGGTGGATCGCGATCTCGGCACGCTCCATGTTTTCACCGGGCTCGAGGTCGCGGCGATCCCGGCGTCCCGCAAACGGCTTTTGCGCGCGGTGGCGGGGTAGGGCAACAAATTCCTTTCAAAGAATTTTAGGCGCTCCGCAGCGGCGATTGATCTTCTGTGCAAGCTGGCCTAGCGGTGGCGCCTATGGCCCGACCTCCTTTGCTGCAACTCACCGATATCGCCCTGACCTTCGGCGGCGACCCCGTCTTTCAGAACCTGTCCGCCGTGATTCAGCCCGGTGACCGTGTGGCGCTAGTGGGTCGCAACGGATCGGGAAAATCCACGCTTCTTAAGGTCATGGCAGGCCTCGTGGAGGTCGACCGGGGCGACCGTGTCGTCCCCGCCGGCACCTCTGTGGGCTATATGGAACAAGACCCCGAGCTAGGCGGCTTCACAACGCTGGGCGATTTCGCGGCCTCGGACCTCGAGCCGGGCGAGGAATACCGGGTGGAGATGGCCGGTGAAGGGCTGAAATTCGACCCCGCGCGGCCCGTGGCAACAGCCTCGGGCGGGGAAAGGCGCCGCGCCGCGCTGGCGAAGCTCTGGGCCGAAGCGCCTGATCTCATGCTCCTCGACGAGCCCACGAACCACCTCGATATCGAAGCCATTGGCTGGCTCGAGGCAGAGCTGTCGAGCACCCGCGCGGCCTATGTCGTGATCTCCCACGACCGCGCATTCCTGTCGGCGCTGACCCGCGCGACGCTCTGGATCGATCGCGGCGAGGTCCGGCGTCAGGAAAAGGGGTTCAAGGATTTCGAGGCCTGGCGCGACAAGACCTGGGCCGACGAAGACGACGCCCGCCACAAGCTGAATCGCAAGATCAAGGCCGAGGCCCGCTGGGCCGTCGAGGGCATCAGCGCGCGCCGCAAACGCAACATGGGCCGCGTGCGCGCGCTTCAAGAGCTGCGCGCCGAACGCGCCTCGCAGATCAAACGCCAGGGGGCGGCCGCACTCCAGCTCGATTCCGGCAAAAAGAGCGGCAAAAAGGTGATCGAAGCCAAGGGTTTGACCAAATCCTTCGGTGACCGAGTGATCGCACGGGACTTTTCTCTCACCGTTCAACGTGGCGACAGAATTGCCTTTGTGGGGCCCAACGGCGTGGGCAAAACGACGGTGCTGAAGATGCTCACCGGTGAGCTCGCCCCCGATAGCGGAACGGTCAAACTGGGGACCAATCTCGATGTCGCGGTCTTTGATCAGGCCCGCGCACAGATCGACCCTGATCTGAGCCTTTGGGAGGCACTGACCAGCGAACAGGGTCTGCGCGTTTCCGGCCGGGCAGACCAGATCATGGTGCGCGGCACGCCCAAACACGTAGTAGGCTATCTCAAGGAATTTCTGTTCGATGACGCCCAGGCCCGTGCCCCGGTGCGGGC
>JBCDKE010000094.1:0-8654 GCA_038747015.1 Pseudomonadota bacterium | reverse complement strand
CTTCGTCCGTGAAGTAGAGCCGCGCGCCGTCGGAAGCGGTGAAATGCGCCATCAGAGTGCCAGGCCCGGGATGCCGGTGAGGTCGCTGAGCACGTGGGCAGGACGGCCGGGGAGGCGGTCCATGGGCTCGCCGGCGCGGTTCACCCAGACGGTTTCAAACCCGTAGGCGGCGGCATGGGCGGCGTCCCAGCCGTTGGAAGACACAAAGAGCACCTCGGCCGGCGTGCAGCGGAAGCACTCGCCCACGAGATCATAGACTTTTGCTGACGGCTTAAAGACTCCGACGCTTTCAACGCTGAGTGTGGCGTCGAGGAGGTCGCTGAGGCCCGCGGATTTCACGGCGGCTTCGAGCATGTCGGGCGAGCCGTTGGACAAGATGCCGGTAGCTTTGCCCGCGCTACCGAGATCTTCGAGCATGGCGGGCACTTCGGGGTAGGCGCCGAGTTCCCAGTAGAGATCGAGGAGCCGTTGGCGCAGGGCGCTGTCATCGATGCCGGAGGCCTCCATCGCCCAGTCGAGGCCGTCCTGGGTGACCTGCCAGAAATCGGTATGGGCGTCGGCGACGGCCCTGAGCCAGGTGTATTGCAGCTGTTTGCTGCGCCAGTCGGCGGCGAGTTTGGGCCAGATTTCGGCGAGCGCGGCGTTGTCCTTTGCGGCCTCGCGGGCGGCGGCGTTGACGTCAAAGAGCGTGCCGTAGGCGTCAAAGATGCAGGTTGTGATGGTCATGGGCCAAGGCTGGCACAGGCGGTGCGGGTTGAAAAGGCGCGCGACCGGTCGGGCGGTGATTTTGTCGGCAAAAGGTAGCGGGCCTAGCTGCGTCGGTCGAAGCGGAAGCCCGTTTTGGCGGCCCAGTAGGGTTCCTGATCGTCGGCCAGGGCCGAGAGTGCCGTGGCGAGGTGGATCGCGGTGATGGCCGCACCCAGCGCGCCCAACCCCCAGACCTCTGAGTAGCTGGCCAGTGCCATGCCGCCGGGCAGCACGGCAAGCGGCCACCAGAAGCGGATCCAGCGGCAGAGGTGACACCCCGTGCCGGTGAGCGCGAGGCCCCGGCGGCGATGTTCGGGCGCGGGGTTTTTCTGCGTCAGCGCGCGGATCGACAGCGTCAGCGGGGCGAGCAGAAAGGCGACGGTGAGCCAGATGCTGACCGTGAGCGCGGGCCCGAGGTCGGCCTGATCCGCCAGAAAATAGGCTGGGCAGGCGACCGCGGCGGCCAGCGCCGCCTCGATCACCGTCGCGAGGACCCGGTCCCGGATCACAGCGGGATCAGAGGTTGTCGGGCTGTGGCATCCCGAGGATGTGGTAGCCGCCATCGACCATGATGCATTCGCCGGTCGTGCAATCGGAATAGTCCGATGCGAGGTAGACGGCGGTGCCGCCGATCGCCTCGAGCGTGGCGTTCTTGCGCAGGGGGCTGTTGGCCTGGGTAAAGCGGAACGTCTTGCGTGCGCCGCCGATGGCCGCGCCTGAGAGCGTCTTCATCGGGCCGGGCGAGATCGAGTTCACGCGGATGCCCTGGGGGCCGAGGTCGTTGGCGAGGTAGAGCACGGAGGTTTCCAGTGCCGCCTTGGCCACGCCCATGACGTTGTACCACGGGGTCGCCTTTTTGGAGCCCTGATAGGTCAGCGCCATGATCGAGCCGCCGTTTTGCATCAGCGGGGCCGCGTTGCGGGCCATGTCGATGAGCGAGTAGGCCGAGATGTCGAGCGAGTTCTTGAAATTCTCGCGCGAGGTGTCCGTGAACGATCCGGTCAGTTCGGATTTGTCGGAAAACGCGATGGCATGGACGCAGAAATCCAGCGTGCCCCATTCCTTTTCGAGCGTGTCGAAGCAGGCCTTGGACACGGCGTCATCGGTGGCCGAGTAATCGGTGACGATGCTGACGCCCATTTCTTCGGCCAGTGGTTTCACCTTTTCGCCAAAGACGTCCATCTGTGCGGCAAAGGCAAGCTCTGCGCCTTCTGCCTTCATGGCCGCGGCGATGCCGTAGGCGATGGAGCGGTTATTGGCGATGCCTGTAATGAGGCCCTTCTTGCCTTTGAGAAGATCTGCCATCGTTCTTACCCGTTAAATTTGCTCATGATCATGGTGGCGTTGGTGCCGCCGAACCCGAAACTATTGGACAATACACTGTCGAGCTCGACGCCTTCGCGCAGCTCGGTGGCGACCTCGTCGGCGTTCAATTCAGGCGCCAGTTCGGTCACGTTGATGGAGGGCGCGATAAAGCCCTTTTCCATCATCAAAAGAGAATAGATCGCCTCGTGGACGCCGGCGCCGCCCAGCGCGTGGCCGGTTTGTGACTTGGTCGAGGTGACCACCGGGTGGTCGTCGCCAAAGACGCGGCGCACGGCCATCATTTCGGTTACGTCGCCAACGGGCGTCGAGGTGCCGTGGGCGTTGATGTAGTCCACCTTGCGGCCTTCGGGGAGGGTCTGGAGGGCCAGACGCATGGAGCGCTCGCCGCCTTCGCCGGAGGGGGCCACCATGTCGTGGCCGTCGGATGTGGCGCCGTAGCCGGTGACCTCGGCGTAGATTTTCGCGCCGCGCGCCTTGGCGTGTTCGAGTTCCTCGAGCACGACCATGCCGCCGCCGCCGCCGATGACGAAGCCGTCGCGGGTAGCGTCGAACGGGCGGGAGGCCTTTTCGGGCGTGTCGTTATACTTCGAGGACATGGCACCCATGGCGTCAAAGAGGCACGAAAGCGTCCAGTCGACCTCTTCGCCGCCGCCGGCAAAGACAATGTCCTGTTTGCCCAGCTGGATCTGTTCGGCGCCGTTGCCCATGCAGTGCAGCGTCGTCGAGCAGGCCGAGGTGATCGAGTAGTTCACGCCCTTGATCTTGAAGGGCGTCGCCAGGCAGGCCGACACGGTGGACGACATGCAGCGGGTGACCATGAAGGGGCCCATGCGCTTGGGCGCGCCCTTGTTGATCACCGTGTCAAAGGCGGTGAAGAAGTTCGAGGTCGACGGGCCGCCGGAGCCTGCGATCAGGCCGGTGCGTTCGTTCGAGACATCGCTCTCGTCGAGACCCGCATCGGCGATGGCCTGTTCCATCGCGATGTAGGAGTAGGCCGCGCCAGGCCCCATGAAGCGCAGCTGGCGCTTGTCGATATGCTCGGCCACGTCGATTTTCGGGATCCCGGCCACCTGAGAGCGGAAGCCGTTTTCAGCGTAGTTCGGTTCGAACTCGATCCCGGATTTCCCGGCGCGCAGCGAGGCTTCGACCTCGTCCACATTGTTGCCGATGGGGGATACGATGCCGATCCCTGTGATGACGACGCGGCGCATTTGGCTCTCCTGCTCAGGACTTGCGAGCTTTTAGGGGAGCGTGGGGAAGGGGGCAAGGGGCGGTGGCCCCGTTGGCCTCTAGAACTTGCCCGGGTAACCCTCTGGCAGATTCTCGGTTTGGATCGGGGCGATGACGTCCCAGTGTTCGACGATCAGGCCGTCCTCCAGGCGGAAGAGATCGTAGAAGGCGGTGGGCTGATCACCGAGCGCGCCCGCGGTGCCGGTGAGGACGAAATTGCCCTCGGCGACCACGATACCGATCTCGTCATAGCGCATCTTGATGCCCTTGGCAGCGTTGGCGGCCATGAGTTCCTGAAGGCCCTGCAGCCCGTCGCCGGCATCTGGGTTGTGCTGAAGATATTTGGCCGGGTTGATGTACTGAGTTATGTCGAGGCGTTTTTCGGCGATGAACATCTCTTCGATCAGTTCGATGACCAGCGCCTTGTTTGCCTCCGTTTTGTCGAGGTCGGTTACCTCGATCGCGCCGTCGGTCTGGCTGCGGCCCGCCGGGTTCGGCGTGTCCCGCAGGGGCGCGAGATTGTCCCAGTGTTCGGCGATACGGCCGTCCTCGATACGGAAGATGTCGAAGGCCACCAGGGGCGTTTCACCAAAATTGTAGTAGGTCGAATGGGTGGCAACCAGATCGCCCTCACCAATCACGCGGTGCGTGACATTGGGTCTTTGGTCCGCCGCGGCCTGGTCTTCGGGCATGGAGAGGAACTTCTTCACCACCGCCGATCCCGAGGGGAGCATCGGGTTCCGCTGGATGTAGCTTTCGGTGAAGTAGGTATCCACAGCGTCCACGTCGCGCGCCACGAAGACGTTTTGCACCATGTCGCGGACCAACTGTTTGTTGGCGGCGACATCGGCAAGGGCGGGGGACACGGTGGCGGCGAGAATGCCGAGCGTCGCGGTGAGTGATCTGAGCATGGGGAACCTGCCAATTGCGAATCTATCTTTCCGGAAAGATAAATTTACCCCGTGCCCATGACAAGTCTTTCTGGAAAGATTAATCCTGTTGCTGAAATTGGAGTGACCATGGCGACAGCTGACAGTTCGGATTGGCCCAGAGAGCGGCCCGCAGAGGCACGGATTGTCCCGGCCCTGTTCCGGAGCCGGAACTACATCTGGGACAACGACCATCGCATCGTCGAAAGCCACGGCGTGTCCTGGTCACAGTTTCTGGCGCTGGCGGCGCTGCGCGCTGCGGGGCCCGATTTCATCATGTCGCCGACGCAGCTTTATACCTCGGCGCAGGTGACGTCGGGGGGCATGACCAAGATGATGCGCGGCCTGTCAGAAGGCGGCTATATCGAGCGGATCGAGAACCCGGAGGACGGGCGCAGCCGTCTGGTGCAACTGACGCCCAAGGGCAAGGACCTTGCAGAAGTCATCGTTGAGGCGCTGGTGCAGGCGAACAAAGCCTTGATCGGAGGGATTCTCGCGCCTGATGAAGTTGAGGAACTCGCGCGGCTGTTGAAGAAGCTGGGCGAAGGGCTGCGAGAACGGCAAGCGCCGCCGTCATCGGGTTAAGCTATCACCGGAAGCCCGGTGTGAAGCTGGGACGCACAGCGTCGGCGGCATGAGACCCTGGTTTGCTTGCGGGGCTAAATCGAGCGTTTCGCCTAAATCGCCTGACTGATTGCATTGAGGTCGAACGAAAGGGTCGCGCGGAAGCTGGCGACCAATCGATCGCAACTTACTCTACGTCATTTGTCCTCAAATCCGCACTAAAGTGTCGCAAAATAGATGATTATGCACCATCTTCCGCGCGTAAAGTTTTGCGAGTGTTAATGTTATGATGGTGGGTAGGGCACATGGCAGATCCTGTTATTTCAGAGATGAAGTTCCTCGGGAACGGACCGGAGGATTTCTTGGAAGTCCGCGTGCCGGATGACTACCCCGATCCCGAAAATCTGCGTCTCGTCATATATGATCGCACGCATGACGGATCCACGACGGCCTCGCCAGCCGCAAGTGACATCTATGACATCACTGCCGTAGGGAAGCTTTATACCGAAGATGTCGATGGTATTCCCGGTGATGACGACGGGTTGCTGTTTTACACGATCGGCACCTCGGAAAATGGCACAAACATTCGCTTGCATGCGGAAGATGCCGTCGGACTCTACAACGTGGTAACTGGAGAGACTTACGGTCTGTTTAGCTGGGGTAATTCGGATTACACCGTTTCCACAGCAACCGGCGACCCGTTTGCGGGCCAGACAGCGACGCGGCTAGACAATACCGGCCAAGTTCGCGACGAGACCTCTATCGCGCTGAGCCCAGACGGGGAGTACGTCCTGTCCACAACGCCCGGCGCTGGCGAGAATTTCATATGTTTCACCGAAGGCACCGGGATTTTGACGCCCAATGGTGAGGTCCCAGTGGAGGAGTTGGTCGCCGGCGACACCGTGGTCACCAAGGACTCTGGGGCCATGACCGTTCGCTGGATTGGGCAGCGCCGCTTTGTTGGTTTGGGTCCTGTGCACGACAGTGTCCAGCCGGTGGCCATTCGCGCCAATGCGTTTGGGCCGGACGTGCCTGAGCGGGATACGATGCTATCGGGCAACCATTCGGTGCTCGCGGATCACTGGAAGACCTCTCTTTACTTCGCCGATGACGAGGTACTCGTCCGTGCAAAGGCGCTCTTGAACGGCGATTTCGCGTTCACGGCGTCACTGCCCACGGTAACTTATTTCCACGTGCTGTTGGATCAGCACAGCCTAGTGCGCGCCAACGGAATGTGGTGCGAAAGTCTGTTTTTGGGTTCGGAATGCATGGAGATGCTGACGCCGTACAATCGCACGGTGGTGTTCGATCTGTTTCCGGGGGTCAGCAGTGAACTAGCCAGCTATGGGCCTCGCGCCCGACAACAGGTGGGCCTGCGCGAGGCAGCGCTGATCCTCTAGCGGTCAGCTTTCGCTGAGGGCGACTTTCATATCTTTGACCTGGTAGATCACCTCGCCGTCGGCTTCGACGCGGCCATTGGCGACGCCCATGGTCAGGCGGCGGGTTTGGACGGCTTTGGTGAAGTCGACATAGTAGGTCAGCATCTTGCGGTCGGGACGCACCATACCGGTGAGTTTGACCTCGCCCACACCGAGCGCGTAGCCGCGTCCCAGCCAGCCGCGCCAGCCGAGGTTGAAACCGGTGAGCTGCCAGAGCCCGTCGAGGCCGAGACAGCCGGGCATGATCGGGTTGCCGGGAAAGTGGCAGTCGAAGAACCAGAGGTCAGGTTTGATGTCGAATTCGGCGACCACGTGACCTTTGCCGTGCTCGCCACCGTCCTCGGAGATCGACGTGATGCGATCCATCATCAGCATGGGCGGCTCGGGCAGCTGCGCATTGCCGGGGCCAAAGAGTTCGCCACGGGCGCATTTCAGCAAGTCGTCGCGGTCAAAGCTGGATGGATATTGGGCCATTGAGGGGTCTCTTACTCTAAGAATTTTGCCCCCCTAACACCCTGTGTGGTTCGCTCGCAAGGCTCTGCCCACGTGTCGAGCGTGTGTCGTTACGCGGCGCTATGGCGCATCTGCATACGCGTGCGGTTCGCGAAAACGATTGAAAACTGGTGCTTCGGGGGCATATAGGGAGATGAGGAAGAAGATATGAACACTGATAGCCACATCGCGACCGAACGAGGCAGCCGATGGCTCAGCCAGGGCGGTCTACGACCAACGAAGCAGCGCGTAGCGCTTGCCGCGCTCCTCGTGGGCGACGGTAACGACCGCCACGTCACCGCAGAAAGTCTCTATGACAGCTCCCGCAACAGCGGCGAGAAAGTGTCGTTGGCAACAGTGTACAACACGCTGCGCGCGTTCTGCGAAGCCGGGCTCATGCGTGAGATCACGGTGGACGGGTCGAAGAGCTATTTCGACACCAACATGACCGACCACCCGCATTTCTATTGGGAAGATACGGCGTCTCTCTCTGATGCGCCGGCCGAGGATCTGGTGATCAAGAGCCTGCCTGACGCGCCCGAGGGTGCGGAGATCGCGAAAGTCGACGTGGTGATCCGCCTGCGCCGGACCTGAGCGCAGGCGTCCGACACACTCCAGCTCAGCACAAGATGAAGCCGCAGCGATGCGGCTTTTTTGCTTTTGGGGGGCTGGTGGGGGCGAAATTGACGTGTTCCCCGGCCTTGCCGCAACGGATATTGGGTGCTTTTCGAACAAAAACGGTAACGGCCGGGTGAGATGCACCTGCCGCGAAGGGCGCGGGCGCTAGGTCCAGCGAGGCAATTGAACATGTTCGCGCCCCTCTTTCGGGGGAGCGCCGCTGTGGCGCTGAACTTTTTCTCCACGTTACGTGAGGAATTGCTTCAGTTTTGCGGTTCTAAAAACTTTCCGATCGCGACAGATGTAGGGTTTTATCCTCAGATGGCCGCTAAGCCGTGCGAAACGCGTGCCCTGACAGCGCGCCGGAGCTTTTCGCAATGGCCGGCCCCTCACCACCCACACAGATTTAAGTGATAGGCGCGTTTCTTACTTCTGACGGCGAAGTTCCCACCTGCTGGTCACCGGACGGCGAAACGGACACCGATCGCCGAGGTCCGGCACAACCAACTGGCCCCATATGGGGTTCATTAAAGAAGGAAGACCCATGTTTAATAAAATCGCTATTGCAGCCACTGTTGTCGCCCTCTCTGCGGGTGCGGCAGCCGCCAAAGACCAGTTCGGCATCCTCGGCGGTGCCGAAATGGGAGATCTGTTCTATGACGTGAACATTGCGACGGTCTCTGGCGCTGGTTCGGTCCAGATCGAAACGATGAAGGGCGTCGTTCTGGGTATGGCTGCATTGGAAGAAGGGGCAAACACGAATGTACGGGTCCCCCTCATGTTCCCTGCCAACAACGAAGACCTGCTGGCTAAACTCGTTGTCGACGGCGAAATCGTCGATATCGAGATGATCCAGGTCCGCTAACCGGCAGAAAATCAGCCAAAAAGATGGGAGCTGGCCTTCGGGCCAGCTCTTTTTTTGTCGTGTCGGGGGCCAGGGCAGGCGTTTTCGACGAATTTTTTTTTAATTTCTCACTTTGCTTGTGTGAAATGTTTCAAGTATTTGCCGGGGTTTTCTTGCATTTAGCGTCAGTGCGGCGCGGTGATGCACCAAATTCGCGCGCTATTGCACGAAAACCCGGCTCTGGTAGCCGACGTGGCGTTACAAGCCCCTCGAAGCCTCACCCGCTGCACAGATTTATGTGATCGATGCGGCCCTTTTTTATCTGCCACCCATCCCCAAATCTTGGTCATCGGACGGCGACACCGACACCCGCCACGAAAGTCCGGACAACATAAACCTCCGCCCCCGACCGGGCGACATGAAAGACAAAGGAAAGACCCATGTTCAAGAAATTCGCAATCGCCG
>JBCDKE010000093.1:0-8851 GCA_038747015.1 Pseudomonadota bacterium | reverse complement strand
TCGATTTCGATGAGGTCTCTGCCGAGACGGATGCAGGCGACATCGTGGTGTCGATGCTGCCCGGCGATTGGCATGTGCCGCTAGCAGAGATGTGCATCAACAAGGGCGCGCATTTCGTCTCCTCCTCCTACATCGCGCCGGAAATGCGAGAACTGCATGGCAAGGCGATCCTGCGCGGGGTGGCCTGCGTCAACGAGATCGGCCTCGATCCGGGCATCGATCATCTGATGGCGCATCATCTGGTGAGTGACTATCGCAGCGCGCAAAGCTTCTCGGACACCAATGATCTGTCCTTCATCTCTTATTGCGGCGGCATCCCGAAACACGCCAACCCGTTTCGGTACAAGTTCAGCTGGTCGCCCCTGGGCGTGCTCAAGGCGCTGCGGTCGCCCTCGCGGTCCATCCGGGACTTTGCCGAATTGAATGTGAACCGCCCCTGGGACGCGATCTCAAGCTATACCGCGCCCTTGCCGACACCGGAGAGTTTCGAGGTCTATCCCAACCGCGACAGCCTGCCGTTCATGGAAGATTACAAGTTCGATCCAAGCTGGCGGGTGAAGGAGTTTGTCCGCGGCACGCTGCGGCTGAATGGCTGGGCGGAGGCCTGGAAGGATGTGTTTGCCGAGGTGGAAACGCTGGAAGGCGCGGCGGGGGATGCACGCCTCAAGGAGATGTCCGATCAGTTCTGGGCCGAGAATGCCTATGACGAAGGCGAGCCCGATCGCGTGGTGCTCTGTGTGTCGCTGAAGGCGGAACAGGGCGAGGATACGGTGTATCACAAGACGTTTGTGATGGATGCCTGGGGCGATGAGCATGGCACGGCCATGGCGCGGCTTGTGTCGATCCCTGTGTCACTGGCGGTGGAGTCGGTGCTGGCCGGAGAGATGCCCGCGGGCGTCAGTGCGGCGGCCAGCGACCCAAGGCTTGTGCTGCGGTATCTGGGCGAGGTCGATCAACTGGCGCAGCATTTGCAGGTGGTGGATCACCTCTGAGGCTGCCGTTCGTCGGACCAACGCGGATCGTATCACACAAGGCATAACAGAGGGCGTTCGTCAGGCCGTGGCATGGCGATCCAACGTCTGGTCTGCAGGGCTTTATCGTTCTGTCCCGCTGAACACCCGGGCGGTGCGCTGCAATAAGGTTTTCGCCAGGCATCGCGCCAGAGGCGCGTCACTAAAGTAGGCACACCTTCGGTGTGACGGGACGGCCTGAAGAACGCGCGGCGGGCTGACGCCCTTGAATCCGCGCGGGATGGGCTGAATGCAACGTCCTGGCACTATGACATTTCTGAATAAGATTAGTCTTCTGCTATGCACACGAAGCTGCTCTCAATCGCTATCGATTCAGCATCCACTTCAATCTCTTCGAAAGGATCAATCCAAAACATCAATCATTGAAGTGGAGGAAATGCCGAAGCATCAGACCTTTCGGTTTCGAAGGCGAACGACCTTCTTTACGGAAACCCCAATTAGTATGAGAAGCGCTAAACCTAAAGTATGGGCAAAAGAAAAAAACAAGCCTGTTATTGGTGCCAGGCTGCGACCAGTGTCGTTGAGGTAAAGCTCAAGTGTCCTTCTCTGCTCTTCGGTTAATTCCGAGTCGTCAGGAATCAACCCCCAGTGGGAGAAAGAGTTTACTTTAACTTCCAAAACAACGCCGTAGGCCACACTGGAGAGCACGATGAGCACGTACATCAAGATAAAATTGCACCCAATGCACTTAATCCAACTGTACGATTTCCTTTTTCGCAACATGAAACACGCTGCGGGTGGGACCACCACGTGAACAAGAATGTATACTATTATCCAGAAATCATTCATTATTATCCAGAGTTCACTCATTGCGTCATCCAAAAAGATTCTCTGGTTTACTGCCGCTAAATCCGACTATTGAAAACCTGACAGACGAATGACCATAAACAAGTGTCAGGATCGAAGTTACTGATCGGTTCGTTCGCAGCATAGGCAAAGGTGAAAAGGCTTTGTGATATCCCAATGCCAAAACCACCGTTGTCACGACTTGCAGCACTCCTCACTTTGGTCTCAAATCGACCCTTTTGCATCTTCTCGTACTCTTCGAAATCATCACGCCTCAATACCCCCGTGCCGGATTGACCACGTTCTGCAGAGGCTCACCCGCCTGCCACCGCTTCAGGTTGTCCAGGAACATCTCGAACGACACCGCGCCCCAGCCGCTGAAAATGGCCGAGGAATGGGGGGAGATGATCGTGTTGGGCGCGTCCCAGAAGGGGCTGTCTTCGGGCAGGGGCTCGAGTTCGAACACGTCGAGGCCAGCGGCTGCGATCTGGCCGGTTTGCAGCGCGGTGAGGAGGTCGTCACCCACGATCACACCGCCGCGGGAGACATCGATGAGGATCGCGCTCTCCTTCATCGCCGCGAAATCGGGGGCGGAGATGAGGCTCTTGGTGCTGTCAAGGAGCGGCACGCTGACCACAATCATATCGGCGCGCGGCCAGAGGTCGGGAAGCGCGGATGCGGGGTGCACTTCGTCGACATTGTCCATTTCGGCAGGCCGCGCACGGGTGCCAAGCACCGTCATGCCGAAGGCTTTGCCCTTGGCCGCGACGGCCTGCCCGGTATGGCCCAACCCCACGACGAGGAGCGTCTTGCCCCGGAGCGGGACCATGTAGCGGGGCTTCCATTCCTTGTTGGCCTTGTCCGCCTGAAATTGCGGGACGTTGAGCGTGAAATGCAGCGCGCAGCCAAAGGCGAACTCGGCCATCATGTCGGACGCGACACCGGCGGAATTGGTCACGGTGGTTTTGCCGGTGTCCCATTCGCCCAGGTGATCGCAGCCGGAGCCGCCAACCGAAATCCATTCGGGTCCGTATGGTCCCAGCACAGCCTCTGTTGGAAACCCGTAGGTGCCGCCAAACCGCACGGAAAACATCGCGTCCGGACGGGTGTCCTGCAACACCTCGTCCATGCCCTCATAGCTGTCATGGGTGATGATCTCAGCTTCGGGGCAGGCCTCTTTCAGGGCATCCACGTAGCGCTTGGGCTTGTCATTGTGGATCAGGACCTTGGGAGCGTCTTTGCTCATGCGTCACCGGGGGCTGTTATGAGTTTCGTGAGGTCTGAAAGTTTGGCGCCATCCAGCAGGCCGTCGCGCAGGGCCCAGATCGCCTTGGCGCGGGTGTCGCTGAGCACGCCGTCGCAGAAGGACAGGACCTTGGCCTCGACATCCGCGTCTGACCGCCATGCGCCGGGGCCACCGCTGGCAGGGGTGTCGCCTGAGGCGAGGACGCGCCCGTCATGCAGGGTGATCTCGACGTCAGACCAGCGGCCTGCAGGGAAGCGGGCATTGTGCTCTTCGCCGGTCTCGACAGAGATGCGAGGGAGGATGGCGGCGACCTCGGGATCGCTGAGCGACGCGCCCTCGATGTGGCGGGGGGCAAGGTCGCGGTAGCGGACCATCGTGGCGACGGCGAAATGCATCGAATATTGCGCCTCTGTGGTGCTGGCGGGCATCTCGGCAAAGAGGCGGGCGGCCTCATCAAAGGTCCGGATCTTGATGGCGGCGATGTCTGTGTGGGTGAGGCCGTGATCGTCCATCACCTGTCGGACGGCGTCGATGGCGGCGTGGGCCCAACGGCAGATCGGATAGGGTTTGACGTAGTTTTCCGCGACCGTCCAGCGGGTGCCGAGATCGTCCCAGAATTTCGCCACATCTGCCGCCTCAACCGTGATCGCCGGCGCGCCGGTGAAGCCGCGCCCAGCCAGAAAGGCGGCGTTGAGACCCACAAGCGCGCCCATGCCGGAGCCGTCATGGAGCATGGTCGGGTTGTCGATCTCGCGCATCATCTGGCTGCGGGGGCCATGGTATTCGGCGATGCCCACGGCATGGCGCAGGGTCTCGGCATCCGATCCGGCCAGACGGCAGGCCAGCGCGGCGACGCCGAGGGCGTTCCACGCGCCGGAGGTGTGATAATCGCTGACCGTGTCATGCAGCGCCAGCCCGGCGCGGGCGGCAAACTCGTAGGACATGGCCATGGCGCGCAGGGCGTCGGGGCCGGACAGGTCGGGAGAGCGTTCAGCCAGCGCACAAAGGGCTGGGACGACAGCGCATCCGATATGGCCTTTGGTTTCCATCAACCCGTCGTGGCCATCGAGATTGTCGATCTGTGTGGCAAGGGCCCATGCGGCCCCAGGCTGGCTGGCGATGCGCCCGTCAAAGAGCATGGGCGCCGTGTTGCCGGGGGTGGCGAGGTGAAAGTCGGCGGCGTAATCGCGGGCGATATGGCCGACCTCAAGCCGCGTGGCCCCGGCGGCGACGCCGAGCGTGTCGATCAGCAACGTGGATGTGTGACGCAGGGCGTCGTCGGGGATGGCAAGGGCGGGATCGAGCACGAAATCAGCGATCCGGGCGAATTGGGCGGAACCTGTTTCAGCCACAGGATTGAGATGCGTGTTCATGCTGTAACCCGTTCAAAGAGGCATCCGAATTCTGGGCCGGGGGACGGCAATCCCAGCATTTGAAGAGCCTGGAAGACCATGGCCTGGTTCGACGTGACGACGGGTTTGCCGAGTTTGTCCTCCAGCCGATCGATCACTTCGACGCTGCGCATATCAGTGCAGGAGAGGACGACCGCCTCGGCCGCGTCCGTGTTGGCGCGCAGGGCGAGGGCTTCGACGTCATCGGGGGTCAGCGCGCCCTGCCCTTCATTGTCGAGCGTGCCCTGGAAATCGGCGCGGCTGACGGTGTCGATGCCTTCGGATTTCAGAAACGCGATGGCCTGGTCGTTGATCATGGGTACGTAGGGTGATGCGAAGGCGATTTTCTTGGCGCCCAGGCTCTGGATTGCATGGACCAGCGCGCCTGCGGCGGTGACAGTCTGCGCGCCGCTTTGGGCGCTGATCTTGGCAGAAAGTTCGCGATCAAAGGCAGGGCCGTGGGTCAGCGTGGCAGAGGTGCAGCCGTAGAAAACGACGTCAGGTTTCACGCCCTGGATAAGCCGCAGGGGTTCACCCATGTCGGCCTCGCCGAGGCTCGCCATCTGGTCTTCGTCGGGGATTTCATCGGCATCATAGCCCCCGAGCCGCGCGAAATGGAGCGACACGCCGGGCGGTCGCATCAGCATCATGTCGGGTTCCAGATTGGTGTTGGTGAACGGCACGAACACGCCAAAGCGCGCGGCACCACGGCTGTTAAACGCGATGTCTTTCATGATCCGGCCCTCCTTGCCGCCTCCCTCTCACGCCATGTTTCCAGCAGTGTGGCTGCAAAGTCCATGTCAGCCGCGACACCGGTTGTCGCGCGCAGACAATGGGGCAGGCCCGCACCGGCCTGGGGGCGCAGAAAGACGCCTTCGGATTTCAGGAATGCGTCGGCGTCTTGGGCGGCCTCGGTTGAGGTGAAAGGGATGAGGGTGAAGTTCGTGAAACTGGGCACAGGGGAGAAGCCTGCGATCCGCAGACGGTCGGCGAAGGCATCGCGCAAGCTGGCGGTTTGAGCGCAGGTTTCCAACATCCAAGATTGGTCTTGGGCAGCGGCCTCGGCGGCGGCTTGGCTGGCCAGCGTGACGTTGTTGGGGTTGAGCAGTTTGCGGACTTGGCTTGCGACGGCATCAGGGAAGACGCCCCAGCCGAGGCGGACGCCTGCGAGGCCGTAGGCCTTTGAAAAGGTGCGCAGAATGATCGTGTCATCGCGATGGGCGAGATCGAACATGGGCTCGGGGAGGTGATCGGCAAACTCGCCATAGGCTTCATCGAGGACGAAGAGGATGTCGTCGCGCAAGTGCTCGCGGAGGCGCAGGATTTCAGCGCGTGGCAGGCGTGTGCCGGTGGGATTGCCGGGATTGGCAAGAAAGACGATGCGGGTGTCGGGGCGGACCGCCGCGAGCAGAGCATCGACATTGGCGTGCAGGTCGGTCTCGGGGGCCGTGTCGAAACGGGCGCCGGTCATCCGGGTGCCACTGCCAAAGAACGGGTAGGCGTGGGCCGAGGCCAGGGCGGCGAGGCCGGGTTGCAGATAGGCCCGTGCAATACAGCCGATGAGATCGAGCGAGCCGGCGCCGCAGAGGATTTGGGGGGCGTTTACCCCATGTATACTGGCGAGGGTTTCGCGCAGGGCGGTCCAATCCGGATCCGGGTAGAGATGGCCCCCGCGCGCCGCAGATTCCATGGCGGCGAGGGCCTTGGGGCTGGGGCCGCGCAGGGCTTCGTTTTGGGACAGCGAGATAAGGCGCTTGCCCTCGGGCACGGAGAGATCGGCCAGGGCGTAGGCGGCCATGTCAGCGATATGGGGGAGCGGCGGGATCATGTGCTGTCCTTCCATCCGTACTGCTCTTGAGCGTGCTCGGGGGAAATGAGGCCGTGGTCCACATCTCGTGCCAGAGCGTCTTGGTCGCGCGCGCCTGGGTCGCCAAAACCACCGCCGCCGGGGGTCTCTAAGATGAGGGGCGTGTCACCGGGGACGCGGAATTCGCCTTTGCTGGGCAGGTCTGCGCCATTCTCGCCAATGCGGATGCGACCCTTGGCGCCGGGCCCGCCGCCATAGCGGCCTTCGGCGGCAAAGCGAACGCGTTCGACGGAGAGGAAGACCAGGTAATCCTCGCCCGAGCTGGAGACCATTTCGATGTGCTGGCCCAGGCCGCCGCGATACTGCCCTGCGCCACCGCTGTCGGCACGCAATTCCCGACGGGTGATGCGGATCGGCGCGGTGGCTTCGGTGGGTTCGATCTGAGAGCCCCAGACGCCGCTGGGGAAGGCTGTGGCGGAGAGGCCGTCACTTGAGGGGCGCGCGCCCGTGCCGCCATTGTAGACCAGCTCCAGCGCGAAGGTTTGCCCGCCGTCGCGGGCGGCTTCGGGCGTGTGGCGCAAAGGCACATCGTAGAGGCAGGAGGCGCCTTCGGCGGGGACGCGATCCGGTAGTGCCTGGCTGAGGCAGCCATAGACGAGATCGGGGGTCATCTGGCCGATGGAATGCCGCATGGCCACCGGGGAGGGCGGTTGCGCGTTGAGGATGCATCCCGCGGGGCCTGTTACGCGGAAGGGCTCGAGCGATCCCGCGTTGTTGGGGATGTCCGCGCCGATGATGCAACGCAGGGCGAAGACGGAATAGGCGGTGGCGTAGTTGAGGGGCACGTTGATGCCCTTGTCGGAACAGCCCGAGGTGCCATCGAAGTCGAGCAGGATGTGATCGTCGGCGACAGTGAGGGCGGCCTTGAGCGTGATGGGGGTGTCGTAGCCGTCGACCTGGAGCGTGCTGCGGTAGGTGCCCTTGGGGACCTCGGCGATCGCGTCGAGCGTGCCCTGGCGGGAGGTGTCGATGATGTAATCGGAAAGCGCATTCAGATCATCGAGACCGAACTCTTCCATCATGCCGGTTAGCCGCGCGACGCCGGTCTCGCAGCAGGCGATGAGCGCGTAGATGTCGCCCTCGTTGGCGATAGGTTCGCGGGAATTGGCGGCGACGATCTCCATGAGGAAGGCATTGAGTTCGCCCTCGGAAACCAGTTTGCAGGGCGGGATGAGGAGGCCCTCGTCGAAAACGTCGGAGCCTTCGGGACCCATGCCCTTGCCGCCCAGATCGGCAAGGTGCGAAGTGCAGGAGGTGAAGCCCACGACGCGGCCCTTGTGAAAGGCGGGTTGCAGCAGCAGAAAATCGTTGAGGTGACCGGAGGCGAGCCAGGGGTCGTTGGTCATGTAGATGTCGCCGGGGCGCATGGCGTCGGTCGGGAAACGTTCCATCAAATTGATCACAGCTTCGGCCATGGTGTTGATGTGACCGGGCGTGCCGGTCACGGCCTGGGCCAACATACGCCCTCGTATGTCAAAGATGCCAGCGGAGATATCGCCGCTTTCCCGGACGATCGGGCTGAAGGCAGCGCGGATCAGCGCCTGGCCTTGCTCTTCGACCACGGCGAGAAGGCGGTTCCACATGACTTGGAGGCGGGTTTTGGGGATGGTCATCGGGTGTCCTCCGTCCGGGTGAGGATGAGTGTGCCGTCGGGGGCGATTTCTGCTGTGAAGTCGGCGCTGACATAGGTGGTGGTTTGCGGCTCGATGATGAGCGACGGGCCGGGGATGCGCGCGCCGGGGGCCAGTTTGGCGCGGTCGTGGATAGCGGCCTCACGGGTTTGGCCGGTGACGTCGCAGAGGATGGTGGTCTGGCGCGCGGGTTGGGGGGCACTCGCCGCTCCCTTACGGGCCGCGTCTCGTAGAGGGGTGGTCTTGCTGGCGACACGGACGGACCAGTTGAGAACTTCGATGGTCATTCCGGGGACAGAGCGGGAGAACTGGGCGCGATATTCGGCCTCGAACGCGGCGGTGAGGGTGGCGAGGTCTTCAGGGGTCAGGTCGCGGTCTGGCAGCGGGATTTCGATCTCGTGGCCCTGGCCGTGATAGCGCATGAAGGCGCTGCGTGTGCGCTGCAGGTCTGCGTCCGGGGCGCCGGCGCGGACGACGGTTTCGGCCTCTTGGATCATGGTGGTGAAGAAGGCGTTCAGGTCATCGGTGTCGAGGGTGCCGAGCGTGGTGTAGCGGCTGCGGACAATCTCGAACGACACCGGCGCGTAGAGGAAGCCGACGGCGGAGCCGACGCCGGGGTCCTTGGGGATGATGATGCGTTTGACACCGGCCCGGCGGGCCACGCGGGTGGCGTGGAGCGGGCCATTGCCGCCGAACGCAATCATCGTGCGGGTGCCGAGGTCCTTGCCCGATTCCACCGCGTGCATGCGACCGGCACCGGCCATGTTTTCATCGACGATTTCGCTGATGCCCGCCGCGGCCTCTTGCGCGGTTAAGTCCAATGTCTCGCCAAGGTGGTTTTGGAGGGCTTGCTCGGCGGCGGGGACATCGATTTTCAGGCGACCTTCGGCGAAGCTGGC
>JBCDKE010000092.1:0-9253 GCA_038747015.1 Pseudomonadota bacterium | reverse complement strand
TGAACTGGCAGGCGAGAGCCTGTTTTGCGCACTGGACCGCGACGGGTCGATCCGCACCTTCTACAACGTCTGCCAGCACCGCGCGCATCAGCTGCTGAGCGGCTCCGGCCGCACACGGCTGGTAAAGTGCCCCTACCACGCGTGGACCTACGAGCTGAATGGCAAGCTCAAATCCGGGCCGAATATAAAGTCCGTGCGAGGGTTCGAGACCGCCGATATCTGCCTGACGGAGGTGCGCACAGAGCTCTTCCTCGGCTTCATTTTCGTTAACCTCGACCCGAACGCCGCGCCCATGGACGAATGGTTCCCGGGCACACGTGCAGAGATCGAGAGCTTCGTGCCCCATTGGGCCGATCTGGCGCCTCTCGAATGGGTGGAAATCCCTGAGAACTGCAATTGGAAAGTGTCGGTCGAGAACTACTCAGAATGCTATCACTGCATGCTGAACCATCACGCGTTTTCGACGGGCGTGATCAAGCCGGGCACCTATGACATCCAGCCACAGGGCTACTGTCTGCGTCACACGACGGAGTGCTCGAGCCTCGAAAATATGAGCTACGATATCCACTCGGGCTTTGAGAATTACGACAAATATTCCAGCTGGTTCCTGTGGCCAATGTTCAGCTTTCAGGTCTATCCGGGCAATCTGCTCAATACCTATCACTGGCGTCCCCACGGGCCGGATAAAGTCACGGTTTGGCGGGGCTGGTTTTCTGTCGGCGGCGAGGAAAGCGAAACCGTGCGCAAAATGGCGATTCAGGATCGCGAGACCACCGTCGAAGAGGATATTCACCTCGTTGAGAGCGTGCAGCGTGGCCTGAAATCCCGGGGCTACGTGCCGGGGCCGCTGGTCGTGGACCCGGCCTGCGGCGTGAATTCCGAGCACTCGATCCTGCATCTTCAGCAATGGATGCGCGAGGCCGCCGGTGGCTGAGGCCGCGTGTCATCGTTGCGGAGACGTCGCCCGATGATGCCCGAGAGCTGGACGCCCGCGCAAAAGCTCTTCCCGCATCAGGTGGGCTTTACTTGCCCGCCTTTTGACTGGGATGCGGCCCCCACGGATTTCCAAAGCATCGCGCCCGCGAGTGTGGGTGTCCATGGGTGGATGCTGCACGTGCCGGACTATGTTCACGGCCTCGACCAGCGAAAGAAGAATTTCGCCATGCTGGACGATTTCTGCCACGTCATGGCGCGCAATGGTGCCGATGTGGCGGCGCAGGTGGGATCGAACTGGGTGCATGCTTCGGGGCTGGGTGTCGAGGGCATTCGAGACCACTGCGCCCGCCTTTCTGACCAGCACGGACTGCATTTTCACATGGCGGGGTACGCCATGGTCGAAGCGCTGCGAGAGATCGGAGCACGGCGAGTAGCTTTGAACGCTGCCTATCACTGGCCCACCTGGTGGCAGGGCACTGTCGGCTTTCTGGAAGAAGCCGGCTTCGAGGTGATCTGGGCCGGCAATTTCGTCGACCAAGGTTGGTTCGAGACCCAGGAAGAGGTCAACGCGCTGCGCTGGGTATTCGACGGGTCTCTCGCGGAGAAGAGCTTTGACTATGTTGCGGCCAAGGCGCCGGAGGCTGATGTCTATCTCATCAACGGCATGTGCAATTTTCGCACTGGCCTCAACGGCCAGCCAGAACGCCCCCTGCATCTGGTCCCCGCGCTGGAAGAGCGTTTGAGCAAGCCGGTGATTGGCCACGATACAGCGCTCTATTGGCGCATTTTCAAAACCCTAGGCATTGCACCGACGCGGCCTGCGGGACAGCTTTTGGACAGTTTATGACGCACCCGATCTATGCGCTTTGGGCCGTGCCGCGCTCTACCTCGACAGCGTTTGAATGGATGATGCGCCAACGTGGCGATCTGGATTGCCTGCACGAACCTTTTGGCGAGGCATGGTATCAGGGCGAAGACCCGCTGTGGCCCCGTTTCAAAGACGGGGAAAAGACAACGCCGGGTCTGACAATCGACAGCGTCTGGGCGGATATACTGGACCGCGCGGAACGTCAGCCGGTCTTTCTCAAGGACTTCCCGCACTACATCAATCACTGGTGGAGCCCCGAGATTCTGGGTCGCATGACCCATGCTTTCCTAATCCGCGACCCGGCTAAAACGATCACGTCGATCTACGATAAATGGCCGGATTTTGATGAGCTGGAAGTGGGGTTTCCGGAACAGCGGGCCTTGTTTGACCTGCTGACCGCGCTCCAAGGTACGCCGCCGCCCGTCATCGACAGCGACGATCTGTTGGAAGACCCCGCCGCGATGACCGAGGCGTTCTGTGCCGTGCTCAATTTGCCATTCCTCGAACACGCGCTGAGCTGGGAACCTGGTGCCGATACCGGGGCCTATAGCTGGTGGGACGGCGGATCGTTCCACCAGAACCTCAAGAATTCGACCGGGCTAAAGCCGCAGCCGCGCCGCTATGTTTCATTGGAGGCCGCACCCGAACGCGTTCGGCGCGTGCATCGGCGCATGGGGCCGCATTACAATCATCTCTACGAACACCGCCTGAAGTCTTGAAAGGAAATCCCATGAGCAGCTTTGACGAAGACCTCTTTCTAAAGGGGCTGGAGCAGCGGAAAGCCACGCTGGGGGCGGAGTATGTCGAAAAGAACCTCGCTGCCGCCGATGATTTCACGCGACCCTTTCAGGAGGCGATGACGGCTTGGTGCTGGGGCTTTGGCTGGGGGGACGATGTGATCGACCCCAAGACGCGGTCGATGATGAACCTCGCCATGATCGGTGCGCTGGGCAAGATGCATGAATGGGAAGTGCACTGTCGCGGGGCGGTGAACAACGGCGTCAGCCCGGAAGAGATCCGCGCGATCATTCATGTGGTGGGCATCTATTGCGGTGTTCCGCAGGCGTTGGAGTGTTTCCGTGTGGCCAAGAAGGTTCTAGCAGACTCTTAGGACGACATTTTCTCAGCCACGTAGCTCTCGAAAAAGTCGCTGAAGGTCGCGACCAGCGGGGGCAGCTTTTCGTAGGGCGGATAGAAGAGGGTGAGCCACAGCGGGGGCAAGCTCCAGTCCGGTAGAATGCGGATCAGCGATCCATTTGCCAGGGCATCCGCAACGAGGAGGTCTGGTAGCACGCAGATCCCATGGCCCTGTACTGCGAGGGACTGAAGAAGGTCACCGTTGTTTGCCGAGATAAGTTGCCCGGCGCGCAGGGTCCGTTTGGCGCTGCCGCGGGAGAAGTGCCAGCGCTCTGCCTCCCGGTCCGGGCTGTAGGACAGCGCGAGGGCGGGGTCGATGTCGTCGGGGCTCTGCGGGGGGCTATTCGGAAAGAGCGCCGGAGAGGCCACGGCATAGCGCGGAACTTCGCGGATTTTGCGCCAGATGGTGGATTTGTCCGTGGGCGGGCCGGAGACACGGATCGCGAGGTCGCAATAGTCGCTAATGACGTCGATCAGCGCGTCGGTCAGATGCACGTCGAGGGTGATATTGCTGTATGCGGCCCGAAATTTGCTGGTGACATCAGGCATAAGCTGTAACCCGAGCGACAGCGGCGCGTTGATGCGCAGATGGCCCGCATCCGGCGCGGTCTCGGAGAGGATCCCGCGGGTTGTGTCGTCGAATTCGGCCAGCAGGGGGCGATAGCGCGCCGCGATAAGAGCGCCGTCGCTGGTCAGCGATACCTGCCGCGTGGTGCGAACTAGGAGCTGGCGATCCAGATCGCGTTCCAGCGCCGCGACGATGCGCGTTACCGAGGCTGGCGTTAGACCCAGTGAGCGTGCAGCACCGGAAAAGCTCTGCTGATCAGCGACTTCGAGAAAGGTGCGAATGGGGCGCAGGTCGTCCATGGTTGATTGTTACGAAAAACGCAAAAGTAAATGAACTTCTTTTTCTATTCAGGTGAATTATGGTCCGCACTACCTTTGGGTCAACGAAATCATCGACGCCACAGGAGGCACATCATGATCACTGACATCAAAGGCCTGCACCACGTCACGTCCATGGCAGGCGACGCCAACCAGAATAACGCGTTCTTTACCCAGACTTTGGGGATGCGGCGCGTGAAGAAGACCGTCAATTTCGACGCTCCCGATGTCTACCACCTCTACTACGGGGACGAGGTGGGCACGCCGGGGTCTGTCATGACCTACTTCCCGTTCCCTCACATCGTACCAGGCAAGCGCGGCGTGGGTGAGGTCGGGATCACGGAGTTTGCCGTGCCCATCGGATCGCTGCCGTTCTGGAAGGAGCGCTTTGCGGCGCAGGGTGTCACAGGGCTCGCCGAGAGCGAGCTCTTTGGTGAAAAGCGGTTGAGCTTTGACGGGCCGGATGGCGACACCTTTGCCTTGGTCGAGAGCGAAGAGCAGGGCCGTGAAGCCTGGACTGGCAACGGCGTGGGATCTGACAGCGGGGTGCTGGGGTTCCGGGGCGCGCGGTTTGCGCTGCGCGAAGCGGAAGCAACCGGTGAGCTGCTGGAGTTCATGGGATACCAGAAGGCCGAAACGGCCGGTGATGTGACGCGTTACGTCGTCGAGGGCGGTAATGCGGCTGACACGATTGACCTGCAGACCTTGTCGGGGGCACCTGCCCATCGCCAAGGGGGCGGATCGGTTCACCACATCGCCTTTGCCGTGGAAAACCGTGCCGCACAGCTGCGCGTGCGCGAAAAGCTGATGGATACGGGCTATCAGGTGACGCCTGTCATCGACCGTGATTATTTCTGGGCGATTTACTTCCGGACCCCGGGCGGGGTGCTCTTTGAGATCGCCACGAATGAGCCGGGCTTTGACCGTGACGAAGACACGGCGAACCTCGGCACGGCGCTCAAGCTGCCCAAACAGCACGAGCATCTGCGTGCCTCGCTGGAGGCGACGCTGCCGGAGATCGCGGTATGAGCAAGGATCTCTACGAGGGGCTGGTGTCAGCCCCTCAATCGCCCGACGCAGCCACTATTTTCGCATTTCACGGCACGGGCGGGAGCGAGCATCAGTTCTATGAACTGGCCAAAGAGCTTCTGCCTGGGGCGGGCGTCGTTTCGCCCCGCGGTGACGTGAGCGAGATGGGTGCCGCGCGGTTCTTTCGGAGGACGGGGGAGGGCGTCTACGACATGGACGACCTGAACCGCGCCGTGGAGAAGATGGCGGCCTATGTTGCTGCCCATAGGGGCGAGGGGCCGGTCTATGGCTTTGGCTACTCTAACGGGGCCAACATTCTGGCGGCGCTGGTGATGGCGCATCCTGACCTTTTTGACCGTGTGGGGCTGCTTCATCCGTTGATCCCATGGGACCCGGCACCCATAGATCTGAGCGGCAAAAAGGTCCTGATCACTGCGGGCAGACGAGACCCGATCACGCCCTGGGCAGAGAGCCAAAAGCTCTTGCGCTGGTTTGCGGATCAGGGCGCTGATGTGGGCCAGCTCGTTCATGAGGGGGGTCATGAACTCGTGCGCGACGAAGTCGTGGCCCTGCACGGATTGCTCAATGGCACAGTGGTCGCTGCGTAAAAAGAGAAGGCCCGACATGGGCCTTCTTTCTCCGTGAAATTACGCGGTATTTGGCAGGGGTAAAGCCGCCGGTCACCGACGTGTTTATCTTACCCGCGGATAAGGTTTCGGAGCGTCCGCAACGTTAATTTTATTTAAGTAATTCAGTTAGATGCCTGGCGCCTAGGGCGCATCGAGCCTCTGAAAACAGAGGCTCGAATTGGCCCTATTAGTACACGTCGCGCACGTAGCGTTTTTCGCGCTTGAGCCCGTTGACGTATTCCTGTGCGGCGTCTTCGCTGAGCCCGCCATGGGTGGCGATAACCTTGTGCAGCGCGGCGTCCACGTCCTTGGCCATGCGCGTCGCGTCGCCACAGACGTAGAAGTGGCCGCCTTCTTCGAGCATCGCGAAGAGGTCTTTGCCGTTCTCCTCCATACGGTGCTGCACGTAGATCTTTTCTTCCTGATCGCGGGAGAAGGCGAGGTCGAGACGTGTCAGAAGACCGTCTGCGGACATCTCACCCAATTCGCTTTCGTAGATGAAGTCGGTCTCGCGGTGCTGGTCACCGAAGAAGAGCCAATTCGTGCCAGTGGCACCGCGTTCGCGGCGCGCCTGAAGGAAGGCACGGAACGGCGCGATGCCGGTGCCGGGGCCGACCATGACCATCGGAACCGTGTCGTCCGCAGGAATGCGGAAGCTTTTGTTGGGGCTCATGAAGATGCCCACGTCGCTGCCTTCGGGCGCCATATCGGCGAGGAAGGTTGACGCGACACCTTTGTGGCCACGGCCCTCGGCCATCCAGCGCACGGCGGCGACCGTCAGGTGCACCTCGCCCGGGTTGGCGTTGGGGCAGGAACTGATCGAGTAGGCGCGGTGCTGAAGCGGCTTGAGCCAGCTGACGACCTCATCGGCGCCAAGCGCCAGATCGGGGTTCAGGTTCATGAGGTCGAGGGCGTCCTTGCCCCAGAGGAAGGCCTCAAGCGCCTCTTTGTCGCCGTTCGACACCACATGTGTCAGTTCGTCATGGCCCGCGCGCTTTTCGATCTCACGGATGAATTCGCGTCCCGGCGTCATGATCTCGAACCGTTTGGCGAGCAATTCGCCAAGGGGGGCATCCTGACCTGAAACGGCGTCATCTGCCTTGGCCCCCAGACGGGCGAGCCAGCCTTCTACAAGGTCGGGCGCATTGATTGGCATGACGCCCAGAGCGTCGCCGGCCTCGTAGGCGAGCCCGCTATCGCCCAGATCGAAGGAGAAATGGCGGATTTCCTTGGCGGAGTTCGCGCCGGACAGGAGGGTGTTTTCGAGGACCTTGGACGGGTAGGGGTTTTTGCGGCCCCAGCCTTCCTTTTTGGGAACGACGATCGGCTCTGCGGAGGCGGCGGCAGACGCGTCTGCCGTAGGGATCGTCTCTGCGATCCAGGCCGATGCGGCGTCTTCGAAATCGACGTCGCAGTCGATCCGGGGGCCGAGGCGTTTGGCACCCAATTGTTCGAGACGGGTGTCGATCACCTTACCTGCCTGGCAGAATTCGTCATAGGACGTGTCGCCCAGGGCCAGGACGGCGTAGTTCAGGCTTTCCATCCGCGGTGCGGTGGAGGCTGAAAGCGCCTCCCAGAACATGTGGGCGTTGTCGGGCATCTCGCCTTCGCCGTAGGTCGATACGACGATGATGACGTTTTCCATCTGCGCGAGCGCATCCATTTCGATGGCGTCGAGTTCGTTCAGGCGCGGCTGGAAGCCACGCGTTTTGGACAGGGCGGCGGCCTCTTCGGCCAGCTGTTCGGCGTTACCTGTTTGCGTGCCGAACAGGATATCGAGCGGTTTCGCTGCGACCTGTGCAGCACCCGGTGCCGCAGGAGCGGCCTCGCCCAGACCCATGGCCTTGCGGGAATGCAGGCCCGCGAGGAATCCGCCCAGCCAGGCGCGCTGGTCGCCAGAAAACGGCGCATCAGCAGGGATATAGGGAACTTGTGTGGTTTGATCCGACATCGGGTTACTCCGCAGCGGTGCGTGCCAGAAGGTCTGGCAGCGCCTGTTGGGAAAAGAGTTCGTCAAAGCTCGGGATTTCGCCCAGGGCGGCGCGGTTCTTGGCGCTCTGGTGCATGATCCAGGCGTAGGTTCCGGGGCTGTCCATGCTCAGGATGTTGCGCAGGGACAGAGCGGTTTTGAAATCCGTCAGGCGTTTGTGCGCGACGAGGGCGGCAAGCTCTTCGTCGCAGTAGTCTGCCACGGCCTGTTTGGCGTGCTTGGAGAGCGCGGCCATGAGGCTGAAATCCTCGGTGAGGATCAGGTTTTTGACGGCTTTGTCCTTGGCGAGCTGATGGGCACCGGCACCGAGCCTTTTATCCGCCACCACCTGCGCCATTTCGAGCGTGGTGTAGGCGTTGAGCAGGCGGAACATCTCGTCATTGTCCATCTCGCCATAGGCGGGCATGGCACCGTGGAACACGGGGCGGCCTTTCTTCCAGGCGCGCTTGAGCTCGAGAATCTGGTGCATGGAGAGCGCCGAGGACAGCTCCTCCACGAGGTCCTTGCGGGACCGCGCGGCCAGGATCGCGTCCTGGTCCTGGTATTGCAGCAGTGCCTTGGGCATCACCCACGCCATGTGGTGTTGGGTCGTTTCCCAATCGGCCAGGAGCTGTTCGGCCATTTTCGATCCGGTGGCTTCGAAGTGCCATTGCAACAGCTGGTGTACTGCCTCGCGGTGGATTTCGCCCTCGGGTGACCCATCGGTGAGCGTGCCCATGAAAACGGAATCGTGGCTGATGGCGTCCTTGAGCTGGCCCATCGGATCATATTGATACGCGAAGCCGCCGGACATGCCGTTGCCGTAACCCTTTGAGAACCCGCCGAGATTCAGGATGGCGCCGTTGGTCATGTATTCCGCACAGAAGTCGCCCACCCCCTCGACCACTGCGGTGGCGCCGGAGTTGCGGACGGCGAAACGGTCACCGGCCTGACCTTCGATGAAGGTACGGCCGCCGGTGGCGCCGAAGAGGGCGAAGTTGCCGATCAGGACGTTTTCGTTGCTTTCATAACCGCGGCTGAGGCCCGGAGAGCGGACGATGATTTCACCGCCAGATGCGCCCTTGCCGACACCATCATTGCAGGTGCCGGTGTGGTCCATGACCATGCCGTCGTTGCAGAATGCGCCAAAGCTTTGCCCGGCGGAGCCGTTAGTGACTACGCGCACGGTGCGCGGATCGAGGTAACGGCGTCCACGGCTGTCCTGATGGGCAGCGGCTGGCAGACGCAGAAGCTCGTGGTTGAGCATGCGTTCGATATCGATGCCGAGCTGGCCGCCAACGGTCTTGTTGCGGTTGTTCAGCGGGTGGTTCGGGCGAAGTTCGATTTTGGTCTCGCCGCCTTCGATGACGCGGCTCTTGAACTGTTCCAGCAGCGCATCGTCCACCTCGAAATCGCGTTCGAGATAGGTGGGGTCTTCGACCTTAATCTCGGGCACTTTGGTGAGCATCGCGCGCAGGTTCAGCTTGCCCACGGCGGCGTCGTGATCGAGCAAATGCAGGAGATCTGCCCGCCCGCGTGCCTCGTCCAGCGACTTGAAGCCCAGATTGGCGAGGATTTCGCGCACTTCATGGGCGATGTTCAGCAGATACTGCGCCAGGGCACGCGGATCGCCGTCGAACACTTCGGCGTTCGTGGTCAGACCAGCGGGGCATTTGATGTTGCAGTTCTTGGCCATGACGCATTTCAGCATCATGAGCGCCGTGGTGCCGAACTCGAACGAGTCCCCGCCAAGGAGCGACGCCTTCACCACGTCCGATCCCGTCTGCATCGCGCCCGAAC
>JBCDKE010000091.1:0-9878 GCA_038747015.1 Pseudomonadota bacterium | reverse complement strand
GGCTTGGTCCCTACGCCTGAGGATCGATTAGCCGCAGGATGGGGTGTATTTACGGGAACAGTTGCTGGCTTCACGAGCTTTATCAGCCATGCAGGCGGACCGCCGGTCGCGGTCTATCTGCTCTCGCAGAAGCTCGACAAGACGACCTATCAGGCTTCCACAGTTTTGATTTTCTGGGTGATCAACATCTTCAAGTTTGGCCCCTACGCCGCGCTTGGCGCATTTTCTGTTCAGACTTGGATGGCAGTACTAATACTGGCGCCGTTAGCCCTTTTGGGCACTTGGCTTGGAATAAAGGCGCACCGGGTGGTTCCCGAGCGCGCCTTTTTCGCGATTACGTATGTGCTTTTGGTCCTTACCGGCACGCGTTTGATTTGGCTGGCGTTGACCTGAGTGCTAGAGCCGCACGCCCATTGCGGCAGGCGATACCTCTGCCAAAGCTTCAAATGAGCTGCCCGACGCCACAAGGCATGTTGTACCATTTGGCAGCGTAACCGTAATGGTCCAGGATCCGCTGTCCTCATTGGCGTAGACCTCAACCAGAGACTGATTGGCGGCCATTCCAACGGATTGACGGCTTTCGCCATATTTTGAGGCTAAGCGCTCCACGACAGTGTCGCGTGCGGCGCAGTTGGCGCCCTGTGCCCGGGTAGATGTAGCGGTCAGTACCAAAGCGACAACACCGATAGACAGAGCAATCAAATGGGTTCTCATCGTATTTCCTTTCCCGTTTGCCCCTATGTGGGCGGGTTGGTTTCCGATGCCAGCGCCACTGAGTCCGGTTGCTGTCCCGTCAAATTCTGACGTTGGCTGACATGGTGAACAGCTTGCGGATCAGGGATGAGAATCTAGTTAACGAACCGCGCGATTTTGCGCCGCTACGTTAAAATCGAGATAATTGCTGCGGCGCGGCGCAAAAGGCCTTGAACGATTTGCAATGTTTGTGCCATTTGGCGCGCAATAAAATTACAAGGTCTGCCATGCCCCACCGTCCCTATCGTTCCGTGCTGTACATCCCGGGTTCCAATGCGCGTGCAGTGGAGAAGGCTAAAACGCTGCCGGTGGATGCGATCATCTTTGATCTCGAAGACGCGGTTTCGATCGAAGAGAAAGCAAACGCACGCGGATTGTTGGCCGAGGCGCTTTCTGTTGGTGGTTACGGCAACCGCGCACTGATCGTACGGATCAACGGATTTGACACCGAGTGGGGCGAAGATGATTTGGCGGCCATCGCTTCTATCGGCCCGGAGGCGGTCCTGCTTCCTAAAGTCAGCTCTGCCTCAGATGTTGAAGCGCTTGCGGCAAAATTAGATGCCGTTCCTGCAGCGTCAGGCACGACGATCTGGGCAATGATGGAAACCCCTCTGGGCATGCTTAACGCTCTCGAGATCGCTCAATCCCCGCGTATGGCGGGCATGGTCATGGGCACCAACGATTTGGCTAAAGACCTCGGCACCCTACCGCGTGCGAACCGTGAACCAATGGTCACCTCGCTTGGCCTTTCCCTTCTAGCGGCGCGTGCGGCCGGTATCACGATCGTGGACGGCGTCTACAATGCATTCAAAGACGAGGACGGCCTCAGAGCAGAATGCGAACAAGGCCGTGCCATGGGCTTTGACGGCAAGACCCTCATTCACCCGGCCCAAGTTGCCGTGACCAACGCGGTCTTCGCGCCCACCGCTGACGAGATCGACCTCGCCACCCGCCAGATCGCCGCCTTTGACGAGGCTCTGGCCGCGGGCAAGGGGGTCGCTGTCGTCGACGGACGCATCGTCGAAAATCTCCATGTGGAAACCGCGCGCGCAACGCTGGCCAAGGCCGAAGCGATCGCCGCACTGGAGGCTGCATGATGCGCGCCTATCGATTTTTGACCGCCGACGACACTTCGGCCTTTTGTCACAAGGTGACCGAGGCCCTTTCCAAAGGGTGGGAGCTCTATGGCGATCCGACCTACGCCTATGACGCCACTGCCGGTGTCATGCGCTGCGGGCAAGCGGTCACCAAGGATGTCGACGGAAAGTATGACCCGGAAATCAAGCTGGGGAGCTTGTGATGAAAACGAACCCTGGCCGCTTTTTTGAAGACTATACGGTCGGCGAGGTCATCCGCCACGCTGTCCCGCGTACGGTGTCTGGCGGTGAAAGGGCGCTCTACCATGCGCTCTATCCTGCGCGGCACGCGCTCTATTCATCCGATGAATTCGCGCGTGCTTCGGGGCTCCCGTCGTCCCCTTTGGATGACATGGCCGCCTTTCATGTCGTCTTTGGCAAGACCGTTCCGGACATCTCGCTGAATGCCGTGGCCAATCTGGGTTATGCCGAGGGCCGCTGGCTCAAACCGGTCTATGAGGGCGATACGCTGCGTTCCGAGAGCGAGGTCATCGGGCTCAAGCAAAACTCGAACGGCAAGACCGGCGTTGTCTGGGTCCGCACCAAGGGGCTGAACCAGCGCAATGAGACCGTGTTGAGCTATGTCCGCTGGGTGATGGTGCGCAAAGGCGATGTAGACGCACCTGCGCCAGAGGCTGTCGTCCCCGAACTCGCCCGGACTGTCCCTGCGACCGACATAATCGTCCCTGGTGGCCTCGATTTCTCGAGTTACGACTTCGAACTGGCCGGTGAGGCCCATCGCTGGGGCGACTACCAGACAGGCGAAATCATCGACCATGTGGACGGCGTCACCATCGAAGAAGCCGAACACATGATGGCCACGCGCCTGTGGCAGAACACCGCCAAGGTGCATTTCGACGCCACAGTCCGCCCGGACGGCTCGCGCCTGATTTACGGCGGGCACGTCATTTCCATGGCGCGCGCGCTCAGCTTTAACGGATTGGCGAATGCCCAAATGGTTGTTGCCCTCAATGGCGGTGCCCACGCGAACCCTTGCACGTCAGGCATGACGATACGCGCCTGGTCCGAGGTTCTCGACCGCGCTGAAACCACAGCGCCCGGCGTCGGCGCCCTGCGGTTGCGTCTGGTCGCGACCACGGGCGAGGCCGGCCAGCTGCGCGGCGACGATGGCAAGTACCTGCCAGAGGTATTGCTCGATCTCGACTACTGGGCGCTCGTCCCTCGCTGACGCACATAAATGTCGGGTGACGTGAAAGTGACAGCGCGTCCCGTGCGCCTGTCGCTAAGGTGCAGATATGCGCCTTTTGCTTTCGCTTCTATCCCTGTTGCCTTTGCCCGCTGTCGCTTGCGACTTGGCGCTGCTCTTTGCGGTCGATGTCTCCGGGTCCGTGGACCCCAGCGAGTACCGTATCCAGATGGAAGGTCTGGCCGAGGCCCTGCGCGATGACCAGATTGCCGAGGCTTTGGTGGCGGGAAAGACGGCCATGGCGGTTGTGCAGTGGACGGGATCGTCGCGCCAACGTCTGACGGTCCCATGGACACAGGTGACGAGCCACGGCGAACTTGATGCCTTTGCCGTGGAGGTCGCGGGAGACCGGCGGGTCTGGCGGAACTTTTCTACGGCCATTGGCGAGGCGATCATCATCAGTGTGGGGGCCTTTGCGGATGCCCCGCAATGCGGCCGCCGCGTCATAGATGTCTCGAGCGATGGGGTTTCAAACGAGGGGACGGAGCCGCGTTCCACACGTCCGCTGGTGGATCAGATGAAGGTCACCGTGAACGCGCTGGTCATCGAGGACGCAACCGCCGGCGATCTGACAGGTTACTTCTACGAGAATGTCATCTCCGGGCCGGGAGCCTTTGTGGTTACCGCGGATGGATACGCCGACTACCCGGACAGGATGCGGCAAAAGCTGTTACGCGAAGTTATTGAGGTCGTCAGCCTTCGCTGAGGCTTGACCCAGGCTGCAGGCCAGGGATGCTGTAGTCATGTATCGTATTCTCGCCTGCCTCGCCCTGATCACGCCCACCTTCGCAACAGCAGACGAAGATCGCTTTGTCGCCTCGAACGTCTACGCGACCTTCTACCATGAACTCGCTCACGCGCTTGTCGACGTCGCTCAAGTCCCCATCTTCGGGCAGGAGGAGGATGCCGCTGACGTACTCAGTGTGATGCTTATCACCGAAACATGGGACGAAGAGCGCGCCGTCGAAATGGCCTATGATGCGGCCTTCGGGTTTTCCACGGATCCCGAGGCGGATGCGGAGTATTCGACCTTTTGGGGCGTGCATGACCCTGACGTGCGACGCTACTATAATCTTGTATGTCTGTTCTACGGCGCCAATCCCGACGAAAGGGAAGACATACTGGACGAGCTGGGCCTGCCCGATGAGCGCGCGGAGACCTGCCCGGAGGAATATGATCAGGCGCTGGGCTCCTGGGGCGCGGTGCTCGATGAGCTGGCGGAAAGCGACGATTCTGGGGAGCTCTTCCTCGTTGGAGAGGATCCGTTGCTGCGGGAGACATTGGCAGAAGAAATCGCTTGGTTGAACGAGGAGTTCTCGTTCCCTCAGGATATCCCGGTTCTGCTGGACTATTGCGGAGAGCCCAACGCGTTCTACGATCCGAACAACCAGGAGATCATAATGTGTATCGAGTACCCGGTTTACCTGCGCGAGTTCTATCAGGACGCCCTCGGCAATATGTGATCACGAAATTTCTGGGTGTGATCACGGGTGGCAATTTGCTCTGGATTTTTGCGCAAACTGCGCTCATTTGAAGCGTGCAAAGACGTGACCTCGCGCGAAAAGATGCGCTAAGACGGGCTAACGCAAGCGAAGGAGCCAGCACATGGCCGACGTAAACCGCGGCAATCGCCCCCTTTCTCCCTTTATGATCGGGCCGTACTACAAGCCCCAGATGACTTCGATCTCGTCGATCATGGTCCGGATCACGGGAATCGCTGTTTTGGGGCTGGCGGTAATCATTGTTGCCTGGCTCATGCTCGCCTCGATCTCGGAACAAGCCTTTCAGGCACTCAACTGGATCGTGCAGAGTTGGCTCGGCGACCTCGTCCTTTTGGGCGGTGTCTGGGCGCTGACCTATCACCTGCTGGGGCGCCTTCGTCATGTCATCTGGGATTTCGGTTATTGCTGGGACGTGAAGACGTCTGAGCTGATGGGCAAGGGCATGTTTGGCCTCGCCTCTGTTGTCACTGTCGCGGTCGCTGCCGCTTTCTTGATCTTCTGAGGGGGCAGGCAGATGGAACGCTATCTCACCGACCGTAAACGCGCCACGGGCATGGGATCGTCCCACGGGGGCACCAAACATCACTGGCAGATGCTGGTGAGCTCCATGGCGCTTGTGATCACGGCGCCGATCTTCATGGTGACCTTCGCGCTGGGCTTCCAAGGCAGCTATGAAGAGGTCGTCGCGTATTTCAGCCACCCTGTTGTGGCGGTCATCATGGCCCTGTCGCTCATCGTGATCGTGCGCCACGTAATGAATGAGGCCGTAGAGGCCGCAGAAGACTATGTTCACGGGATCAAAGGGCAGCTCACAATTGTGGGCATCACCTGGGCGTCCCACATCCTTATCGCTATCGGCCTGTTCGCCATCGCTCGCATGGCACTCTGAGGAGATTACCCAACATGGCAGCCTACGATTATGAGACCCACAAATACGACGTTGTCGTGATTGGTGCCGGCGGCGCCGGACTGCGCGCAACGCTCGGTATGGCAGAACAGGGCCTGAAAACGGCCTGTATCTCAAAGGTCTTTCCGACACGTTCCCACACAGTCGCTGCGCAGGGCGGGATCGCCGCATCGCTCAGCAACATGGGGCCGGATCACTGGCAGTGGCATATGTATGACACCGTCAAAGGCTCTGACTGGTTGGGTGACACGGACGCCATGGAATACCTCGCCCGCGAGGCCCCCAAGGCTGTCTATGAGCTAGAACACTACGGCGTGCCGTTCTCGCGCACTGAAAAGGGCGAGATTTATCAGCGTCCCTTTGGCGGTCACACCACTGAGTTTGGCGAAGGCCCGCCCGTGCAACGCACCTGCGCCGCAGCCGACCGGACGGGGCACGCGATCCTGCACACGCTTTACGGCCAGTCCGTTAAGCAGAAGGCGGAATTCTACATCGAATACTTCGCCATCGATCTGATCATGTCCGAAGACGGCGTGACCCAGGGCGTGCTGTGCTGGAAGCTCGATGACGGCACGATGCACCTCTTCTCGGCCAAACTCGTCGTGCTCGCCACCGGCGGCTACGGGCGTGCCTATTTCTCGGCGACGTCGGCGCATACCTGCACCGGCGACGGCGGCGGTATGACTGCGCGGGCCGGCCTGCCTTTGCAGGACATGGAGTTCGTCCAGTTCCACCCCACCGGCATTTACGGATCGGGCTGCCTGATTACCGAAGGCGCGCGTGGCGAAGGGGGCTACCTGACCAACTCTGAGGGCGAACGCTTTATGGAGCGTTATGCGCCAACCTATAAAGACCTCGCCTCCCGTGACGTGGTCTCGCGGTGCATGACGATGGAAATCCGCGGCGGACGCGGTGTTGGGCCCGATGGCGACCATATCCACCTGCACTTGAACCACCTGCCGCCCGAGACATTGGCTGAACGCCTGCCTGGTATCTCGGAATCAGCCAAGATCTTCGCCGGTGTCGACGTGAACAAAGAACCGATCCCGGTTCTGCCCACGGTGCACTACAATATGGGCGGCATCCCGACGAATTACTGGGGCGAAGTGCTCGCCCCGACAAAGTCGAATCCAGACAATATCGCGCCCGGCCTCATGGCCGTTGGCGAGGCCGGTTGCGCGTCGGTGCACGGGGCCAACCGCCTCGGTTCGAACTCTCTCATCGACCTCGTGGTCTTTGGCCGCGCGGCGGCAATCCGGGCAGGCACGACTGTGGACCGCGAAGCACCGATCCCGACGCCGAACAAACGCTCTGTCGAGGCTGCATTCTCACGGTTTGACGGGCTGCGCTACGCCCAAGGCCATGTGCCGACTGCGGAGCTGCGCCTCGAGATGCAAAAGACGATGCAGCAGGATGCGGCGGTGTTCCGTACAGACGAGACGCTGGCCGAGGGTTGCGAGAAAATGCATGGCGTGGCGAGCAAGCTCGACGATCTGCATGTCACCGACCAGAGCCTGGTCTGGAACTCCGATCTCATGGAGACGCTGGAACTCACCAACCTGATGCCGAACGCTGTTGCAACAATTACGGCGGCTGCGGCCCGCAAGGAGAGCCGGGGCGCCCATGCGCACGAGGATTATCCGGACCGTGACGATGAAAACTGGCGCGTGCACTCGCTGATCTGGCTCAAAGGGAACCAGGCATCGCTGGGCTATCGTGGTGTGGTCACGCAGCCGCTCACTAGCCATAATGACGGCGGGATCGACCTCAAGAAGATCGCACCGAAGGCGCGGGTCTACTGAGGCAAAGAAGCCGTCTTTAATCATTCAAAGCCGTCATCCTATGAGCAGCGGAGGCCTTCTTCGCATGCGAATGCTGAGATGTGATTGGCGCCGCCGCTTGCGAACTGTATCGTGCCGTAGATTGAGACGCCCAGAGAGAATTTGGTCATGATCCTTCGGAAACTAACCTTTTTGAACGCGGTTGCCCTCTTGGGATGCCTTGCGGCAACTCCCAGCCTTGCGGAGCTGAATGACCGCCAGCAAGCCGCTTTTGATGCCATTTTGCCAGCCCTTGCGACGTCGCTCGAAGAGCAGGGTGGCGAGGCCATGGGCGCGTTGGCTCCAATGCTCGCCACGTGCATCGTGACAGAGGCAAAGCGGCGGGAAGTCCGCGCATTGGCCGATGGTGGCGCCTCGGGCATCGACACCGGATTGCTCAATGACCTGATGGGGCGCCCGGATGTACAGGGATGCGTCGCGAAGGCCGTCAACCAGGGCTGAGACTGGTCGGCATTAAGGCTTGGGGCTTTGTGCCCTTTTCCGAGTGATTTTGTCTGCGACTCACTTCAGCGTGTGAATTCCGTGATTTTGTGATCACATAAGCTGGATTTTGTGATCACATATGTCAAAAAGCTGCGGCAATTGACCCCTTTCGGCTGAAAGTCATTCGATTTCTGCACCGTACAGTGTACATGAAAACCATGATCAAGCGACCCTAGGGGCAGCGAATGGTTCAGTTCACGCTTCCAAAGAACTCACGGATTACCGTGGGTAAAACCTGGCCTAAGCCAGAAGGCGCGACGAATGTGCGCCAGTTCCAGATTTACCGCTGGAACCCTGACGACGGGCAAAACCCGCGTGTGGATACCTATTTCGTCGACATGGATACCTGCGGGCCCATGATGCTCGACGTGCTGATCAAGATCAAAAACGAGATCGACCCGACGCTGACCTTCCGTCGTTCGTGCCGCGAAGGCATCTGCGGTTCCTGTGCGATGAATATCGGCGGGATCAACACGCTGGCCTGTATATACGGCCATGACGAGGTGAAGGGCGTCGTAAAGATTTATCCGCTGCCTCACATGCCAGTGGTGAAGGACCTGATCCCGGACCTCACGCATTTCTACGCCCAGCACGCGTCGATCATGCCATGGCTCGAGACCAAGTCGAACCGCCCGGCCAAAGAGTGGAAGCAGTCAGTAGAAGACCGCAAGAAGCTCGACGGGCTTTATGAGTGCGTCATGTGCGCCTCGTGCTCGACCTCGTGCCCGTATTTATGGTGGAACGGCGTACGTTTACTCGGGCCGGCGGCCCTATTGCATGCTTATCGCTGGATCATCGACAGCCGCGACGAAGCAACAGGCGAGCGTCTCGATGACCTCGAAGATCCATTCAAGCTCTATCGCTGCCACACGATCATGAACTGCGCCAAGACCTGCCCGAAGGGTCTGAACCCGGCAAAGGCCATCGGCGCGATCAAGAAGATGATGGTCGACCGGGCCGTCTGATGTCCCCAAAGCGCGTGGCGGTGCCCGCGGACAGCCTGATTGCTCGATATACCACCCATGAGGGCGCGCATGTTGACGCGTATTGCTGCGCCTTTCCGCACGCGAACATCCAGCTAGAGCGATTCATTTCCGCGTTTTTCAGAACGCCGATTTTTCGCGTGGAACGGAAAATTCTAGCTGCTTTCTTCAAGGCCCCGTCGTCGGACCGCCAGATACTGGCCTTGGCGGAGGGGACCGGAGACCGGCTTGCCGCCTGGCACGTTGAGGCGCGGGAAAACGACGAAATCCTCTTGGCAGTAGGCGATGGTCCGATCCGCACATGGCTGTCTGTCCGCGACGGCACCCTCTGGTTCGGATCGGTGGTTCTAGCTGGCACTGATGGTCGCCAGAGCTTTGCTATCCGGGCGGCGATGCCATTTCATGCGTTGTATTCTCGGATCCTTTTGGCCTCTGCGCGTCGAGCTCTGTCCTAATTCACTTTGCACAAACTCTGCGCATCTTGCCGCGCTTAGCTGCGTACTAGGTCTGAGAATTCTGCCCTCGAAGCATTTCGAGGAGGGTTCCCATGCGATCCGCAGGTACGCGTTTCATCATCGTTGGCCTATTGGCCCTATTCATGTTCATTCCGCTTTTCTTTGCAGGCGTCATCATCGGAGAGCGGGGTTCTCTGGCCCGATCGACGGCCGCGTCGCTGGGGCAAGAATGGGGTGGACCGCAGGTCCTGAGCGGACCTGAACTGATCATCCCGGTGAGCGAGACCATAACCACCCGCACCTGGCGTCTCCAGTATGACGATCAGGGCAATGTGCTACGTGGCGAGGATGGTAAGCCGCTGCGCCGGAATGAGGCCGTCACGAAGCGTGAAGACCGTGCGCCGCTGGTGCTTTTGCCCTCACGCTTTGACGTGACGATCGACGCCCAGAGCGACGTCCGCAGTCGGGGGATTTTCGACGTGCCGGTCTATCGCGCTGAGACAGAGATCACGTTTGATTTTGATACAACTGGGATCGCGCTGGGCGACAATATGGTCATTCATTGGGAACAGGCCGCGCTGAATTTCGGCCTATCGTCCAATCGCGCGCTC
>JBCDKE010000090.1:0-9946 GCA_038747015.1 Pseudomonadota bacterium | reverse complement strand
TACCGGCAGACGTCACTCGTTTGTGCGTTGCACGTTGAAAAAGACCACGGCGGCATTGCCCACCAGCTATTCCTGCCGGAAGGCCCCTTGGCCATCCTGCCGCTGACTGAGAACCGTGTTGGCGTGGTCTGGACCGAAGGAACCGCACGCGCAGCGGAGATCGCCGAGCTAGGCGACGCGGACTACCTCAGCATCTTACGCCCGCGTTTTGGCGATTTTCTCGGTGAAATTTCGCTAGCAGGCGACCGGTTTACTTACCCGCTGGGACTTTCACTGGCGCATAGTTTTACAGCGGATCGCGTGGCGCTGGTGGGCGACGCGGCCCACGGTATCCACCCAATAGCGGGCCAGGGCCTCAACGCCGGGATGCGGGACGTTGCTGCGCTCGCCGAAGTGCTCTCGGACGCGCGCCAGAGGGGCGATGATATCGGTAGTGTCGGCGTGCTCGGTCGCTATCAGGAGTGGCGGCGGTTTGATACGACGACGCTTGCACTGGCGACGGACAGCTTCAATCGGCTTTTTTCCAACGATCGGCCGGGCCTGCGCGCGCTGCGGGATCTGGGGATGGGTGCGGTTAATGCTTTGCCCGCCTTACGCCGCACCTTCATGCGCGAGGCCTCAGGCCTGACTGGCGATCTGCCGCGCCTATTGCAGGGCGAACAGCTGTAGCAATCAGTCTAGCTGGCGTGCTTCGTCTTCGAGCAGCACAGGAATACCATCGCGGATCGGATAAGCCAGATGCGCCGCCTTGGAGATCAACTCCTGCGCTTCGGCGTCATAGCTTAGCCGCTGGCGCGTTTGCGGGCATACCAGAGCTTCCAGCATCTTGCGGTCAAACTCGCTCATTGCATCACCTCGTCAGCTTGGCCCCCACGGAGCGCATATTCGATCAGCGTTACCAGCGTCTCCCGCCGTGTCGCAAGCGAAGGCGCTTCCAGCAACGCCTGCTTGTCCTCGGGCTCAAACGGGCAAAGCATGGAGAGCGAATTCACCAGCAATTCGTCTTCGGCCTCTTTCAAGCTCTCCCAATCCGTCGATAGCGCTTGGGCGGCAAAGTAGCGGCGCAGGAGTTCCATGAATGGATCGCGATCGAAATCGGTGTCCTTCTCCGTCGGCCCATTATCCCGTTCAAAGCCTGACCAGTCCACTTCGCAACGACGGTAGGGGGTGAAACCGGCCACCTCTTCGGTCACGCGGAAACGCGACACACCTGCGAGCGTAATCATGTAGCGACCATCATCGGTCTCGGAAAACGCCGATACGCGACCCGCGCAACCAATGGCATGGAGCTGCTCGCCACCATTGGGACCATCATAGGGCTGGACCATCCCGATGAGCCGGTGCCGCGTCTTCAATGCATCGTCGAGCATCGCGAGATAGCGCGGCTCGAACAGGTGCAGCGGCAAACGCGCCCGAGGCAAAAGCAACGCACCCGGCAGCGGGAAAATCGGAATAGTATCGGGGAGATCGCCTGACCAAGCCATGGGTAGAAGCCTAGCGCCTAACGGCGATCAGACAAATATCATCGACGAAAGTTTGCGCCGCCCGTTGAGAACTACCGGGTCATTGGGCTGAAGCGCGTCAAAGATCGTAAAGAGCTGGGTCTTCGCAGCACTATCATTCCACTCCCGGTCACGCCGGAAGAGTTCCAATAGTTCCGTCACCGCGGCCTCGGGATCGCCGGAGGCGTGGAGCGCCTGCGCCAGATCGAACCGCGCCTGATGGTCATCGGCATTGGCGTCGACGGCAGCGCGCAGTTCTGCAACCGGTCCGGCATCCTCGGCCTGTTTGGCCAGTTCCAGCTGCGCGCGCGCGGCTTCGAGCTCTGCGGTCTCGGAGATTTCGGCAGGGGCACCATTCAGAATCGCTTCGGCTTGATCAAGCTCGCCCAGCGCAACATGGGCACGGATCAAACCGCCATAGGAAGCCGCATGGGCGGGTTCTTCGCCCAGCACGGCGGCAAAGGTCTGCGCAGCGTCGGCCACAGCGCCCTCGGCCAGCATTTCTTCGGCGGCTGCAACAGCATCGCCCAGGCCACCATCCGCAGCGCCGCCAGCTGCCTTGGCCACGCGGTCGATGAAGGCATCGATTTCCGACGCCGGAACCGCGCCCTGAAATCCGTCAATCGGCTGACCCTGATAAAAGGCATAAACTGTCGGAATCGACTGGATCCGCAGTTGCGCCGCGATCTGCTGGTTCTGGTCCACATCGACCTTCACCATCTTCACCGCGCCCTTGGCTTTGAGCACCGCCTCTTCGAGCGCCGGCGTCAGCGTCTTGCACGGACCACACCATGTGGCCCAGAAATCGACTATAATCGGGACCTCATTCGAGGCTTCGACCACGTCGGTCATAAAGGTGGCTTCGGTGCCATCCTTGATCAGATCTTCGCCCGAAGGCCCTGCATTGAGCTCCAGCATGGGTCAGCTCCTTAATTCCGTTGGGCGGTATATGCGGGCGCAAGCTATCCGGGGCAAGGGGTGGCGGTGCAGATGGCGTGGCGCGCGCCGGTAGGAGGCCGAAGTGAGCGCTCCTTGGCTAGAGATCAAAGGTCGCAAAGACCGGCGCATGATCGGAGGGTTTCTCCCACCCGCGCACATCTCTCAGAACTCGGCTGCCGGATGCTGCACCCGCAATGTCGGGGGTGGCCCAGATGTGATCCAGACGGCGGCCTTTGTCGGCGGCGTCCCAATCCTTGGCGCGGTAGCTCCACCAACTGTAAAGAAGACCTTCGGGGATGTCCTTGCGGGTCACGTCGACCCATCCGCCCGCTTCCATGACGGCCTCAAAATGTTCGACCTCGATGGGCGTGTGAGAGACGACTTTGAGAAGCTGTTTGTGGCTCCACACATCGTCTTCGCGCGGTGCAATGTTGAGATCCCCTACAAGGATCGACCTTTCGGGTTTTTCGGCCGCAAACAGTTCCTGCATCTCGGTCAGGTAGCGCAGCTTTTGATCGAACTTTTCGTTTTTCTCGCGATCAGGGATGTCACCGCCCGCAGGCACGTAGTGATTGTGAACCACAACGCCGTTGGGCAGCCGGGCGGCCACATGGCGCGCGTGGCCCAAATCTGCCAGATCGAGCGCGCTCACCTCTTCCAAAGGCAGCTTCGAAAGGATCGCAACGCCATTGTAGCCTTTCTGACCCCGCGCAACCATGTGGGCATAGCCTTGCGCCTCGAATACCTCTGTCGGAATCTTGTCGACGGGGCTCTTGCACTCTTGCAGACACAGAACATCGGGTGCCTCTGCCTTCATTAGGTCCACGACCAGATCGGCGCGCAGGCGGACGGAATTGATGTTCCAGGTGGCAAGCGTGAAAGGCATTGACGTCTCCTTTGCGCCTTGGCCTATTCCATCACCTGGTGGACCTCAATCACATTGCCGTCCGGGTCGTAAAAGAAGATCTGCGCCCAACCCGCCACCGCGGTGTGGCCCCAATCGGCATAGGGGATCCCCTGCCCGTCGAGATGCACCTTGAAGGCAGCCAGATCATCCGTCCGGTAGGCAATGTGCCCGCGCGACAAGGGGTTGAGCGATGAACCCGTCTTGAATGCAGCATGCACGTCTTTCTGTGCCAGATGGGTCTGAACATGGCCGTCAGTGACAAAGGCCACATCGCCTGCATAGCCTTTGGTCTTGTCGAGGGTCGGTAGACCCGTTTCCTCCCGAGCGAGTCCGAGGACGTCGCGATAGAAGCGGTCCATCTCCTCCACTTTGTCTGTCGACAGGTTGATGTGATGCAAAGTCAGTTTCATCTGTGGCCCTCCCCAGATTGGACGATAACCAAAAAAAGACCCGGGCGCGAAGCCCGGGCAAGTCCAACAGGGAGGTGTAGGTCATAACCCGGACCTACGCGGGATCTCGTCTTGGGTACGCATCTAACCCGTCGACTGTTTCAATTTCGTAAACAAATGCGGCGAGGCCATGACGGAACCTTGCCGAGGCAGAGGTGATTTGATGCCGTTGCACAGGGAGCCAAAAAAAGACCCGGGCAAAAGCCCGGGCCAAGTCCAACAGGGAGGGTGTGGATAGGTGCCCCGATCCACGGCGGGGATGCTAAGAGCGCGAGGGAGGGAAGCCCTCGCAGCGGTCGTTACGCGACCAGGCGATAGCCGCCGCTTTCGGTGACCAGCAGGCGAGCATTGGAGGGATCCGGCTCGATCTTCTGGCGTAGGCGGTAGATATGCGTTTCCAACGTGTGCGTCGTTACACCGGCATTGTAGCCCCAGACCTCGTGCAGGAGCACGTCACGGGCCACCACGCCGTCAGAAGCACGGTAGAGGAATTTCAGGATGTTGGTTTCCTTCTCGGTCAACCGCACCTTCTTTTCATCTTCGGTCAGCAGCATCTTCATGGCGGGTTTGAACGTGTACGGCCCGAGCTGGAAAACGGCGTCCTCAGATTGCTCGTGCTGGCGCAGCTGCGCACGAATACGGGCAAGAAGGACCGGGAATTTGAAGGGCTTGGTTACATAGTCATTGGCGCCGGCATCGAGGCCAAGGATCGTGTCGGCGTCCGTGTCGTGTCCCGTAAGCATCAGGATCGGGCTCTTAACACCCTGCTTGCGCATCAGGCGGCACAGTTCGCGACCGTCGGTGTCGGGCAGGCCCACGTCGAGGATGATCAGGTCGTAGATACCGTCCTTGATCTTTTCCATGGCTTCGACGCCCGATCCGCCTTCGAAGACATCAAAGTCCTCGGTCATGATAAGCTGCTCGCCGAGCGCCTCACGCAGGTCTTCGTCGTCGTCAATCAACAGTATGCGTTTGAGTTGTGCCATGGGGGCCTCCGTCTTGTTGAGACTGAGATTGGCAGACCTGAGCCGGACGGCAAGATTTGCAACATTTCTCTCACGCACCCGTGTGACGGAGCGGCATTTTGTTTCAAATCCCTGCCGCTCCGTGTCATGAGAACGACATGAGTTTCGCACCGACACCCGACGAATTGATGGCCCGCGCCCGCGCTGACATGCGCATGGGCGTGCCAGTTGTGATCGAAGGGCATCTTGTTTTCGCCGTGGAAACTCTGAGCCCCAATCGTTTTGCAGCAGCTATGGCGCTCAGTTCACGGCCGGTTCTGGCAATCACCGATTGGCGTGCGCAGACATTGAAGGCACGGGTTTACGATGGTGATGTGGCCCGAATCGAAATCCCGGAAGGTAAACCTCTCGCCTGGGTGAAGGCCGTCGCAGATCCTGCAGATGACATGTCATCGCCGATGAAAGGACCTTTCTTTGAGGTACGCGACGGTGCAGCAGAGGTGCACCGCGCCGGTATTGCCCTCGCAAAGGCGGCGCACCTTTTACCCGCTGTATTGGTTGCGCCCGCAACAGGTATTGAAAATCTGACCCATATTTCAGCGGAAGATGCTCACCGATCGCCTCTTTCTGACGTTGTTGCTGCACGCCTTCCCATGGCGCTAGCCGGCGCCGGCAGGTTACATATTTTCCGTCCGGACGATGGCGGCGAAGAGCACTACGCGGTCGAGATCGGCAACCCCGACCGGGCAGCGCCCGTGCTCGCGCGGCTCCATTCAGCCTGTTTCACCGGGGATGTTCTAGGGTCGCTGAAATGCGATTGCGGCCCGCAGTTGCATGCAGCGCTCTCGCATATGGGAGAAGCCGGTGCAGGCGTACTGCTATACCTCAATCAAGAAGGTCGCGGCATAGGTTTGGCCAACAAGATGCGGGCCTATGCGCTCCAAGATCAGGGATTTGATACGGTAGAAGCCAATCACCGTTTGGGCTTCGAAGACGATGAGCGCGATTTTCGCATTGGCTCTGACATCCTGCGCCGCTTGGGCTTTAGCCAGGTTCGGCTGATGACGAACAACCCCAACAAGGTGGCGCGGATGGAAGAACAAGGCATCGGCGTCGCTGAACGTGTACCCCTCAAAGTGGGGGTAAACCCGCTAAACGAGGCGTATCTCGCGACCAAAGCAGCAAAGTCCGGGCATTACCTGTGACGGCAATGCAAAAGTTCCGATGAAAACAACCGACCTGGTACTGACATCACAGGGACTGCGGGCATTTGGCAGGGTCCTACCCTGCTCAATCGGTCGTGGCGGGCTGAGCAACCGGAAACGCGAGGGCGACGGCGCAACGCCTTGCGGGGTCCACGGGCTCGTTGGGATGCTTTATCGACCGGACCGTATGCGCAGACCTACCGACTGGGCGCTTCCGATTGGTCCGCGCGATCTTTGGTCTGATGATCCTCGGGATGGCGACTACAATCTTATGGTTCGCGCGCCATACACACCGAGCCATGAACGGCTGCGCCGGTCAGATCCGCTCTATGACTTGGTCATACTCACCAATTGGAACTGGCCATATGCGGTGAAAGGGCGAGGGTCCGCGATATTCATCCACCAGTGGCGCAAACCACGTCATCCGACAGAAGGCTGTATTGCCCTATCTCGGAGCAATCTGCGCTGGCTGGCAAAGAGGATTCGGTACGAATCTCGATTGATCATCCCATGAAACCCTGCGTTTTACAGCGCCACCCTTTCACCGAAGATCGCCGATCCGACACGGATGTGAGTCGCACCCAGACGAATCGCAGTTTCAAAATCTGCACTCATCCCCATGGAAAGGCTTCGTAGGCCGTTTCGTTCGGCCATCTTGGCCAAGAGAGAAAAGTGCAGGGCGGGTTCTTCGTTCACTGGAGGCAAACACATCAGACCCTCCACCGGGAGGTCCATCGCACGACACTCAGCGACGAATCCATCGACATCATCAGGAGCGATTCCAGCTTTCTGCGGTTCTTCACCGGTGTTCACCTGAATAAATAAAGAAGGACATTTGCCTTCTTCCTGCGCAAGGCGCGCCAACGTTTTCGCAAGTTTCGCGCGATCGAGCGTGTGAAGCACATCGAAGAGTTCTATCGCTGCTCGCGCCTTATTCGTCTGAAGCGGTCCTAAGAGATGAAGCGATACGTCGGGTCGCGTTTCGCGCCAAGCGGGCCACTTTCCTTGAGCCTCTTGGATACGATTCTCACCGAAGACCCTGTGGCCCATTTCCAACACTCGCTCCACCCTTTCGGTGGGCTGAACTTTAGAGACAGCAATAAGCGAAACCGCGCCCAGATCGCGTCCAGACGACTTCTCTGCCTCCCGGACACGCGTTTCGATATCCTGTAACGACATGATAAAGCTCCAAAAACATGGATCACGACCCATTGCGATCTGAAATAGTTGGGGTGGTTGGGGCTGTCACCCGAAAAAGCGCCTCTTCAAACCTGTGGCTCCTTTGCATCATTTCCATGGCAGAGCCATTTTAGACCCGCAGCATTGCTTGACCGGGCGGCCCACGCAGAGCCATTACCCTGCCCATGCTAAAACCCGTTCTTGGGGATTAAGCATTCTCGAGAATGCAAACACGAGGGAATAACATGAAACGCATCCTTCTCGCTTCGACGGCTATTGTAGCCTTCGCAGGCGCGGCACACGCAGACGGCCATCTTGGAATTGGCTGGGCAGGTGACGCAGAATTCGGTTGGAACGACGACGTTGATGATGGCATCTTCTGGGCGTTGGGTCTGACTGTTACCGGTACTGCTGAGCTGGACAACGGCTACTCGGCATCCATCTCCGGTGACGTCGAGCTGGTCAACTCGCCAGAGTTTGACGACGGCGACGACTCGATCCTGATCGCAAACGGCGGCTCGGCGTTTGACGGCAACGAAGTTGAGATCGATGACCTCGTCATCTCGATCTTCAACGACACGTCGTCCCTGCGCTTCGGTGACACGGCTCCCGCGGCTGACGCAATTTGGTCCTCGCCTGTTACCAACCTGGACGCTGACGGCTTCAACGACGAGGACGACCTCGAAAACGAAGACGCCATCCTGATCGGCCGCGCAACCTTCGGCGAAGTCGAAGTCGGTGTTTCCTACGGTGTCGTTGACTCCAACGGCGACGACGAAAACACGCTCAATGACGGATCCGACGACGACCTTCTCGGTCTCCAGGTTGGTGCAGCCGCAACGCTCGGCGCCGTGGACCTTGTCTTCGGTTACCAGGAAGAGATCGACGGCCAGTCCACTGAGATCGTCGACATCGACTTTGCAAACACGCCTGAAATCTGGTCCATCGGTGGTAGCACGACGCTGGCCGGTGCAGAAGTTGGTGCAGCATACGCAACCGCAGAAGGTTCGAGCGGCGCAGGCGTTGACTCCCTGGGTCTTCAGGCAGCGTTCTCCTTTGGTGACATCACGACGACTGTCTTCTACGTCTTCCAGGACGGTGAAAACGCAGACGGTTCCGACGCTGACATCGACGACAACTACGGTTTCGCAGTTGACTATGCAGCTGGTGCTCTGACGGTTGGCTTCCTGTACCACGACGGTTCTGACGAAGACATTCAGCTGAACCTCGCCTACGACCTGGGCAACGGTCTGTCGCTCTTCGGTGGCTACCGCGACGAGGGTGAGAACATCCTTGATCAGGAGCAGGCCGAAATCTACTACGTCGGTGCTGACTACGACCTCGGCGGTGGTGCAACCATCCGTGCGTCCTATGCAGACGTATCCGAAGGCGAAGGCGGCGTAGCCTCCACGCTCGACGAACTCGGCGCTGCCGAAGACGTAAAAGAAGGCGCAACCCTTCAGATCTCCTTCACCTTCTAATCGAAGGCAAAGAGAACAAGTTAGAGCGGCCCATCGGGCCGCTCTTTCTTTTTTGGGCCACTGTACGTCGGCCCGCAGAACCCCGACACATCGCTAGACTCTTGGCAGGGCCCGTTTGGGCCTGTATGCGTCGCTGAAAGCTGGTCGAGGGAACAGTATGAACTTAGTGCGGGTATTCGGTCTTCTGGCCTTGGTGGTATTATCGGGTTGTGGGTTTGGAAACCGCAACGACGCGCCACCAACGGTACAGGCAACCCGTGTCAGCGGCGGCGACATCGTCGCAGTAAACCGCTACATCTGGAACGCGTCGCTCGACGTGCTCAGCTTTCTTCCTATCCAGACGGTTGACCCCTTCACAGGTGTCATAGTCACCGGGTTTGGAACCCCTCCCGGTGGCTCGCGCGATTACCGTGCTACGGTACTCGTGACTGACCCGGCACTGGACGCGCGATCCCTCAAAGTCTCTTTGGTTACCCGCTCCGGCCCCGCGAGCGAAGAAACCGTAACCGCGGTAGAGAACGCGATCCTTACCAGAGCACGACAACTACGCACCGGTAACGTCGAAGCGCGCCAATAAGGGAGCGCTCTGTCACAGCGCTTTAAGAAGCGCTTAGACCGAGCCTGCGGCCAGAGGCATTGTGACTGTCCTCGCTCAAACCGCTGGACGCTCGCGCCCGCGGCGCTTAGACCCAACAGCCGACAGACACCCCATATGAGGCAGGCAAATGTCCCGCTACGACGCCGCATCCATTGAGAAAAATTGGCAAGAAGCCTGGGAAAAGGCCGGTATTTTCACCGCCAAGCGCGACGCGGCCAAGCCGAAATACTACGTGCTCGAGATGTTCCCTTACCCATCGGGGCGCCTGCATATGGGTCATGTGCGCAACTACACGATGGGCGACGTGATCGCGCGCTACAAAATGGCCACCGGCCACTCCGTCCTGCACCCCATGGGCTTTGACGCCTTTGGCATGCCCGCCGAAAACGCCGCCATGGCGTCAGGCGGCCACCCCAAGGATTGGACCTACGACAATATCGACGCCATGGTTGACCAGATGAAGCCGTTAGGCCTTAGCCTCGATTGGTCGCGCATGTTCGCCACCTGCGACCCGGAATACTATGGCCAGCAGCAGGCGCTTTTCCTCGACATGCTCGAGGCAGGCCTGATCGACCGCAAACCAGCTGTCGTGAACTGGGACCCGGTAGACATGACAGTGCTCGCCAACGAGCAGGTCATCGACGGCAAGGGCTGGCGATCTGGGGCCGAAGTCGAGAAACGCGAGCTGACGCAATGGTTCTTCAAGATCTCTGACATGGCG
>JBCDKE010000089.1:0-11590 GCA_038747015.1 Pseudomonadota bacterium | reverse complement strand
CCATGACCTCGGCCTTGACCTCGGCGTCGATCTGGTCGAGCGCCCGTTACAGCATCTCATTGATGGTCAAAGCCAGAAGATAACGGCGGCGGCCAAGGCGATTACTGACAGGAAGACCTTGGGGCATCTGTCGTAGCGGGTCGCGATCCGGCGCCACATGCCCAAAGGTGTTCCTCTCAGCAATCGCCCTCGCTGCAACCGTCATCTACTGGTTATGAATCCTGAGCCTAGAATCGAGCACCAGTTCGACCGGACCGGACCTCCCAGGAGCTTGCAGGTCCACTGCAACGGTTCTCCGGCGACGGACGAGCGTGGAGTGATCCGGCACCGGCAACTCGAGCCCAAGCAGCCCCATCAGGCAGCGCACGAACCCTTCCGTTTGCCGAAGTGGCAGCTTGAACGCCGTGCCGAGGACGAGCGTCGCCTCGATCGCGATGTTCGAGACCTTATGCTGGCCGCCCGGGGTCTTTCGATAGGGCGCGATCCAACCCTTGAGCGCGTCGTCCGAGATCCAGAACCGGATGTCCCCGCGCTGGACCAACCCGCGGTCATACTCCGCCCAGTTCGTCACCTTGTAGCGGGCTCGCGGAATGTGATCCCGGTGCGGCTCGTTGTGCTTGAAAGGCATGGGCGGGGTCCTTGGTCGCTGAAGGCAGGCGCCTCATACAACCCTGGGCGTCGCGATGCACCAAGGCCGCAGCCAATCGACATCTGGTACTACTCAGCAATGCTCGTGCGCCGATGTAGTCGCTGACCTGACCGGGGGTGACGAACAGGTTGAGCGGGCGTCCTCGGCTGTCGCAGATGGCGTGCAACTTGGTGTTCATGCCGCCCTTGGTGCGACCGATTAGGCGTCAAAGCCCCCTTTTTTTCACGCCCAAACTGGTCGCTGTCCGGTGGGCCTTCAGGTAGGTGGCGTCGATCATCACGGTCTTTTCTTCGCCGTGATCGGAAGCCAGACCTGCCATCATCTGGGCGAAGATGCCTTTGTCGCTCCACCGCTTCCAACGGTGATGGAGGGTCTTGTGTGGGCCATAGGCCGAAGGGGCGCCGCGCCACCGTAAGCCATTGCGATTAATGAATATAATTCCACTAAACACACGCCGATCATTGACGCGGGGCTTGCCTTGGGATTTGGGGAAGAAGGGCTCAAGACGCGCCATCTGCGCATCTGTCAGCCAGAATAGATCAGACATGTTCACCGCTCGTTTTCGAACCGTGAAGCACCCCGCTGGATGGAAATCAATGGGTCCTGACCCTACGCCCGGGCCTAGCCTAAGCCGTGCACCAAGCCCGCCGTTGGGTAGCAGTCCAGAAAGGAGACTGCGGCTGCGTTGGTCGTTCGATTTAGTGCTGTGTTTTGCGATCCGACGCCCCCGGCAGATGCGCGCATTCCAGAAAGACGCGCTTTGTGCAGCCCTCACATATGTGCTTGTCGATCTCCGGGATCGTCGCAGCCAGCGCATCGCCTTTTGAGATGTGCAGGTGGTCCTCGCCGATTTCCTCAATGACATGGAACCGTCTGAGGCTCTCAAGGAGCGGCGGAAACAGGGCCACGATGTGGAAAGACCCCCCCTCTTCCCTTACAGTGCGGATCGCGTGGATCAGGAAGTCGGCCCCAGCCAGGTCAACCTTGCCGACGCCTTTGAGATAGAAAATCACATGTTTTTGCCCCGGCCTTTTGCGGCGCATTTTCTTGAACTCGTGTTCCACATGCTCCACCGATCCGAAATAGAGCGGCCCGTCCAAGCGGATGGTCACGATCTGCGGGCACTCTGCGATGTCGTGCATATCTGCATTCCGAAATTTGCGACGCCCGGTGGCCGTGACCACCGGCGCGCTGACTCGGATCGCTGGATGCGAGCTTTCGTAGATGAAAACCGCAAGGGAGGCGATGACGCCGACGTAGATTGCGAAGTCGAGTTCAACCAAAAGACCGGCCAGAAGCGTTGCGAAAAGGATCAGCGTTTCGGGCCGGCTGGTGCGGATCACGCGGCGAAGCTCGCCAAAATCGATCAGGCGCCAAGCGACGTAAAGGATGAGACCCGCCATCGCCGGCACGGGAATGTAGCTGATGTAATCCACGAAAAGGAGCAAGGCACCGGCGAGGAAAACACTGGAGAGGATGCCGGACAGGGGCGTCACGGCCCCGGCTTCGGCGTTCACGCCGCTTCGTGTGAAGGACCCGGACCCAGCGTAGCACTGGAAGAACCCGCCGACGCTGTTGGACAGACCTTGGCCGATCATCTCCTGATTGGCGTCAAACGTCTCTTTTCGGCGGATTGCGAAGGCGCGCCCGATCGAGATCGCTTCGAGCAGCCCGACCAGCGCGACGGCCAATGCGCCGGGCAAAAGGAGGGCGATATCGCTGGCCTGCAGGCTTGGGGGCGCGAAGGCAGGAAGGGCCGCATCAACAGTGCCGACCATGGCGACACCCTGCGCTTCGCCGTCCAGCGCGATGCAAAGGCCAGCGCCAATCATCAGTGCCAAAAGGAAACCTGGCAGTTTACGCGCGTAAGATTGCAGCAGCACCACGGACAGCAGCGTGACCGCTGCAATGATGACCGAAAGGTCAGAGATGCCGGTTACGCCATGCCCAAGCGCCAACAGCCGTTCAACAACGTTTCCTCCGCCCTCCACCGTGACCCCCAATGCCCCAGGCAATTGCGACACCGCGATCAGGATGGCGGCGGCGGCGGTGAAGGCCGTCATGACTGAGTGAGAAACGAAGGACACAAGGCCGCCCAGCCGGGCCAGCCCAGCCACCATCTGGATGATCCCGACAAGGATCGTTAGCAGCAAAGCGAGTTCGATGAAGCGGGGCGTGTCCGGCGGCGCGAAATCCTGCAGCGTGGCGAAGACGACAGCCGAGATCGCTGTTGTGGGGCCCGAGATCATCACCATGGACGACCCCCAGAAGGCTGCGATGGCGGCGGTGATCATCGCGGTGTAAAGCCCCATTTCCGGGGGCAGACCCGCGATGGTGGCAAAGGCCACGCCCTGCGGAATCACAATCGCCGCGTTGGAAAAGCCCGCGAAGGCGTCGGCACGAACTGTTGCGGGAGTGATCCGCCCATCCCAGCGACGCACCGGCAAAATCCGGTTGAGTGTCTCAGGCATCGCCCTTGTCCGCGTTTCGCTGGGCGAAAATCTCGGCGGCGACGCGCGCGGCGGGACTCGTGAACCCGCTGTCGGACAGGGCGCTGCTCCAGTCGATATCCCCGTGGACATCAAGCACAGTGTCAAGCGGATGACCGGAGGCAAGCGCCTCGGACACGATGCGCGACGCGTTGACGCGGCCGACGCTCGGGGCCAGCGCGAAGACCGCCGCCTCCGCCAGGAAAGATGTGTTTGTCGTGGCATGGGCACGCATGGCGTCCGCATCGACGATCATGCTTCCCATCAACTTAAGCGCATGGGCAAGTGCCGCCCCGGTGGTCTCGAAAATCTGGGGCATCAGCGCCCATTCGACAGGCCAATGCGCACCGTCGCGCTCCTCTGCATGAACGCTGGCGGCGGCCAGACCGGCTTCGTATCCAACGGCAACGGGCACGAGCGACTGAAGTGCCTCGGCAGTAACCGGGTTTGACTTATGCGGCATGGTGGAGGACCTGCCGCCATCGGTCAGCTTCACTTCGGCAATCTCGCCCCGGGTCAGGATGGACACGTCCCGCCCAATCTTGCCAGTCGCGGCAACGATGCGGCCCAGCCAATTTGCCAGCCGCCGGCCACCGCTTCGATCCGTGTGCCATGGCGGGCCCGCCGTGAGCCCGAGGTCCAGGGCCATACGGGCCGTGAAGTCTTTGGCGGAGTCTCCAAATACGGAGCGGCTGCCAGAGGCTCCGCCAACTTGGATCCGCAGGGCTACACGTCTCACGACATCAAGTTCGCCCTCAAGTCCGACCAAAGGCTGCGCCCACCCAGCGACACGCAGCCCGAAGGTGATCGGCGTGGCCAATTGCCCGCGTGTGCGCGCGAGCATGAGTGTATCGGCATGGGCCTCAGACATGGCTTGGAGCGCGCCGATCAGGTCCGACAGAGCAAGGCTCAGGTCGTCGAGCGCCGATCCTGCACAGAGACAAAAGGCGGTATCGATGATGTCCTGGCTGGTTGCGCCATAGTGCAGCCAATCTGCGGCCTCCGCGGGCAACTGATTGCGCAGCAAACCAACAAGGGCCGGAACGGGTACACCTGCGGCCGCCACGCCGTCCGCCAAGGCCGTCGATGTCTCTTCAGGTGAGCGAAGGCGCGAGATTTCTGCGACGGCTGTTTCCGGCACAATCCCGAGAGTGCCCTGGGCCTGCGCCAGAGCGACTTCCGTCTTGATCATCGCGCCAATCAGCGCGTCGTCTGCAAAATGTGCGCGTGTCGGGGCATGACCAAAAAACGGGTCCGTCAGTGAAGTCAGGCGCGCGCACATAGCCTCAATGCGCCATAAAGACGGGCACGGCCGATTTGGCGATCACGTCCGTTGTGACGCCGCCAAAGAGGTCATGGGCGAATTTCGAATGCTCGAAGGCTCCCATGACGATCAGCTTGGCGCCGTCTGATTTTGCTGCTGATAGGATCGTTTCGGCAATACTCGCCTGACGGTCTACGCAACGCGCATCGACGGAAATGCCGTGACGTTCCATATTGGCGACCATTCGGTCGGTGCCGCGCGGAGTGGTTCCGACGCTCAGGAGTGTGACATGAGACTTCTCGGCGAGGATGTCCATGGCATCCCCCAAGGCACGCGCGGCGGAGCGTTTTCCATCCCAAGCGACAAGGGCGCGGTCCGCAAGCCCTTCCGCCTCATAGCCATCGGGAACGACCAGCACCGGTCGACCGGATTTCAGGGCCAGCATGTCCGGATGGGCGGCAAGGTGCGCTTCGTTGGCGGCCTCCGTCGGAACGCCAGTCACGATAAGTTCGAATGTATGCGCAAAGGCGGACAGGGGGCCATCCCGGGCGGGGTCGATTTCGATGAAGTCAGCGCGACCTGCAAGCCCTCCAGAGTCAACGACGCGCTTAAAATGTTCTGCGATGTCATTGATATGGTCGGTGTCCGCGTCACGCAGTTGGTCCAAAAGGCCCCGTGGCACATGCGCGCCAAACCGGTCTGCCAGCATCGATGCACCGTGCCGCAGCACCCCTGTCAAATGCGCCTCGTGGTGTTGCGCCAACCTGACAGCATGACGAAGACCCGACCCGCGCGCCGCATCGCCGCTGTAAGCGCAGAGAATGGATTTGAATGACATCGGTCTCGCCCTCCGGTGTTTGTATTTCAGGCCGCCGCAGACCGCAGACCAAGGATAGAACGGGCCTCGGCCCAAGACGCGACGCTGCGCCCGTGTCTTTCGCAAATCTCGACCGTGCGTCGGACCAAGGCAGCGTTCGATGGCGCCAGCGTTGCCTTGTCGAGCCGAACGTTGTCCTCAAGCCCTGTGCGGGCATGGCCGCCCGCGCCGACAGCCCACTCATTGAGGACGATCTGGTTCGGGCCGATCCCGGCCGCGCACCACGGCGCGTCGTCGCCAAAAAGTCGCTGAACGGTGTGGACATAGTAGTCGAACACATGCCGGTCGGCGGGCATGGCGTTCTTTACGCCCATAACGAACTGCACATAGGGCGTACCGGCGATCTGGCCCTGATCCGCCATCTGTTTGGCTTTCAGGATATGGCTCAGGTCAAAGGCCTCGATCTCGGGCTTTATATCATGTTCCAGCATTTCCGAGGCCAGCCAGTCGACGAGATCGGGCGGGTTCTCATACACCCGCGTCGGGAAGTTGTTCGAGCCCACCGACAGCGAGGCCATATCGGGCCTCAAAGGCAGCATCCCGCCGCGCGTCTGGCCTGCGCCCGAGCGTCCGCCGGTCGATAGCTGCACGATCATGCCAGGACAGTGCTTTTCGATGCCCTCCTTGAGAGCCGCGAATTTCTCGGGGTCTGAGGTCGGCGTCTCGTCATCATTGCGCACGTGGGCGTGCACGATAGACGCGCCAGCCTCAAATGCCTCCTGCGTGCTCTCAACCTGTTCAGAGATCGAGATCGGCACCGCGGGGTTGTCGGATTTGCGCGGCAGCGAACCGGTGATCGCAACGCAGATGATGCAAGGACTGCTCATTGTGGCCCTCACAAATCGAAGAAGACGGTCTCGTCTTCGCCCTGCAGGCGGATCTCAAACCGGTAAGTGGGCACATCGCCCCCGTCGTCCCGCTGAGCGATCAGCGTGCCGCGCCGGTTTTCCCATTCAATGAGCTTCAGAACGGGATCCTTGTCATTGGCCTCGGTCTCGTCACCGAAATACATCCGGGTGTTGAGCCCGATATTGATCCCGCGCGCAACGATCCAAAGGTTCAGATGCGGCGCCTGGGTGCCCACGTTGCGGCCACGGGTCGGGCCGGGCTTGATCGTATCAAAACCCCACTCCCCGGTTTCGAAATCCGTAATGACACGCCCCCATCCGCGAAACCCGTCCTCGACCGGGCTGCCGCCATCCGGATGGGCGTAGTGGCCGTCCGTATTCGCCTGCCAAACCTCCAGCAGGACGTCCTTGATCGGTGCACCCATACCGTCCATGACAAGGCCTTCGACGCGGATGCGCTCGCCCTTGGCGTTAGGGCCGCAGATGTCGTGGCCGAGCTCTTGCTTGTAGATGTCAAAGCCCGCCGCCCCGGGAGCGAGGCCGATATGGACGTATGGTCCCGCCGTCTGGGACGCACTTTCGCGCAGGTAATTCAGATCCTGTCCCATATCAATTCCCCTCCAGCTTGTTCTCGAAGAGCGTCGTGCGACGCCCGCGCAACACGATGTCGAACTTGTAGGCAACGGTATCGAGCGGGATCGTCGCGTTGAGGTCGAGCTTGGCGGTCAACTGGTCGATGGCATCCGCATCAGGGATCGTCTGCACGATCGGGCAGATCGGGATGAACGGATCGCCCTCGAAGTAGCACTGGGTGATCAGCCGCTGCACGAAGCCAGTGCCAAAGACCGAGATATGGATGTGCGCGGGCCGCCAGTTGTTCACGTGATTGCGCCATGGGTAGGCGCCGGGTTTGACGGTACGAAAGAAGAAATAGCCGTTCTCGTCCGAGAGCGTCCTCCCACAGCCACCGAAATTCGGGTCGATGGGTGCCAGATAGGTGTCTTTCTTGTGGCGGTACCGCCCGCCGGCATTGGCCTGCCAGACCTCGACCAGCGTGTGCGGCACGGGATGCGCGTTTTCGTCAAGAACCCGACCGTGCAGGATGATCCGCTCCCCGATGGGGCTTGCGCCGGGCTGCGCGTAGTTTGTCAGAAGGTCGTTGTCGCCCGGGTCGATGTCGCCCTGGCCGAACACCGGCCCGGTGATCTCCGACACCGAATTCTGCAGTGAAATCAGTGAATATCGCGGGCTGCGCGCGACGGAGGTCTTGTAGCCGGGTGTCAACGCGGGGGGATGGATGTCCCGATTTCGCTGATAGAATTCTCCCTGTGTCGTCATGACGTTTCCTCCATCGCGGCGTAGGTTTGTTTGGCCCGTTTGATCGCGTGGTTTGCGCGGGGCACGCCGGCGTAGATCGCGACGTGCAGGAAGGCCTGCATCACGTCTTTCTTTGTTGCGCCTGTGTTGGCCGTGGCCCGGATATGCATCGGGATTTCCTCGAAATTCCCGGTCGCGGCCAAAAGCGCCAACGTCAGCATCGAACGGTCGCGGCGGCTGATGCTGTCATCGGCCCAGACCGTGCCCCAGGCGCCCTCGGTGATAAGGGCCTGAAAGGGCAGGTCGAAGTCGGTCTTTGCGGCCTCGGCCCGGTCCACATGGGCATCACCCAGAACGGCACGGCGGACGGTCATCCCGGTCTCAAGCTTGTCCGGCACGGGCGGGCTCCTTGAGAAAGTCGCGGACCGGGGCCACAAAACGCTCGGGCGCCTCTGCCATTGGCAGGTGGCCGACGCCCTCGATTTCCGTGTAGGTCGCGTTCGGGATTGCATCGGCCAGCGCACGCACGACGTCTGGGGGGCTGGCCCCATCGTCGGAGCCGCCAATGACCAGCGCCGGACAGCTTATCCGGGGCGCCTTGTCGGAGAGGTCTGCTGCGGCCAGCGCGGCGCAGCACCCCGCATAGCCCTCGGCCGGGGTGCGGATCAACATGTTGCGCCAGAGGTCGATGCTGTCGCCGTTGCGAAAACCGGGGGCGAACCAGCGGTCAAGGATTGCATCGGCGATGCTGGCGACGCCTCTGGAGCGAACCGCGTCCACCCTCTCTGCCCACATCTCGGGCGTCCCCATCCGTTGCGCCGTGTTCGACAGAACCACACGCTGAACAATGTCCGGCGCCTGCACGGCCAGGGCCTGCGCCATCATGCCCCCCAGCGAGACGCCGATGACTGTGAGCTTGGTCGGGCCCAGATGCCTGACCAGACCGAGCGCATCGTCCGTGAGTGACGCCAGAGTGTATGTCCCGGCGGGGGCGTCGCTGAGCCCGTGGCCGCGGGTGTCCATGCGGATGACGCGGTGGTCCGCCAGAGCCGGCAAGACCGGATCCCAAAGCCTCAGATCGGTGCCGAGCGAGTTGAGTAAGAGCAAGGGTGCCCCAGCCGGATTGCCATCCTCGCGCCAGTGCAACCCGACGCCGTTATGTTGAAACCAACCGTTCACGCCCGACCCGTGGGCATAGGCGAGCGGTCCACATGGGCAAGTTCGGCGCGGATCAAACCTTCCATAAGACGCGCTTTGTCGAGGGCGTGTCCAGGATCGTCCCAAAGGTTGCGGAACTCACCGGGGTCGGCTTCGAGGTCATAGAGCTCGCCCCAGTCCATGTCCTGCAAGACAGACAACCGGAACCGCCTGTCGCGGACGGTGTGGATGTTGGGCGGGACGCCAATGTCATCCATCGCCTTCTGGTGGGCATATTGAATAAAAGCCGCGTCCCGCCCGCCTTGCCCGAAGAGGTCCTGTCCCTGCATGCCCCAGGCCGCTTCGATCCGTGCGCGCTCGAGGATCGTGGTGCCGATATCCTGGGTCTGGCCGATGGTGTCGACCCGTGTGCCGTTGGCGCCTTCCGGATCGGCCCAGAGGAAGGGGACACGCGTGATCTGCTCGTATTGCTCGGCGCCTTTGAAGAGCAGCCGATGATCCCCGAGGTGGTCGCCGTGGTCGGTGGTGAATATCTCGACCGTTTCGCCCGCCCGCCTGCTTGCCTGAAGGGAAGATTGCACTTGGCCCACAGCATCGTCGATCATGGTGATCATGCCACACGTCAGGGCTTGCGCTTCCTGCGCCTCGCGCGCTGAACACCCCACGGCACTCATGCCCCCGAGGTTGGCTCGCCCGTCTTCGCGGGTGGTCAGAACACCGGCCACATGGGGCGGTGGGGTCCAGTCGTTGCGGGTGAAGGCCTCGGGCACCGGAAAGTCGTCTGGGTTGTACACATCCCAGTATTTGCCCGGCGGATTGAACGGGTGGTGCGGGTCGGGCCAGCTGACCATCAGGAAGAAGGGCTGGTCGTCGTCCTTTTGGTCCTCGATCCAGGCAGCGGCGCGCTCGGCGATATAGGTGGTGGAATAGAGTTCCGCGGGGACCGCTGTGCGCACGGCTTGGGGGCAGGTGTAGTCATGGGGCAGCTGGTTTTCCGCGCCCATGAGCTCGGCCGCATTGGGCTCTCGCTCCAAAAGCCAGGCGGTGTAGTCGCCACCGATGTGATCGCCGTGACCGGTGACCAGCTCCACGTGATCAAACCCGTAGAACGGCGTCGGCACGCGGGGCTGTGGGCCCGACCAGAAGTCAGGTTCTTCGTATTTGTAGATCGGGGTGTTCAGATCGTGACGCACGGCCTCGGTCAGATCGCCATTGGCACGGAAATAGCCGTCCCGCGCGGGGGGCACGTTGGTCGTCGGCGGTGCCCCGGTGAAGGTCTGCAGATGGCTCTTGCCGATGAGCGCAGTCTTGTAGCCGGCAGCCTTCAGAAGCTCGACGAAGGTCACGTTCTTCCGGCTCAGCGGCACCCCGTTCATCGTCACGCCGTGGCTTGACGGCATCCGGCAGGTCATCAGGCTGGCGCGGTTGGGCATGCAGACGGGGCTCGCCACGTAGAAGCTGTCAAACGCCACGCCGCGCTCAGCGATGCCATCGATGTTGGGCGTTTGAAGGATCGGGTGCCCGTAGCAGCCCAGGTAATCCGCGCGATGCTGATCCGTGATGAACAGAACGAAGTTTGGTCGCTTGGTCATACCACCCCCTCCTTTTGAGGCGCGGAGTGCAGGTACCGATACCCCACCAGAGCCGCACCAAGCACGAGCCCGCCAATTTCTGCCCAGAAGATCGGTGTCAGACAGGCGATGGTCACGCCCAGTCTCAACACGCGTTCAAGCACACTCAGCTTGCCGCGGTCATGGCCGATGAGAGCCGAGGTGCAGAAATAGAGCGCTACAAGCAGGAAGAGGATGGCCGGGATCACCTCGCCCCAATCGGTCGCGCCGATCCCCAAGAGCAACGCGTCATCAAACGCCCACGCGAAGGGGATCAGGAACATCATCGCCCCGATCCGGGTCGAGGCCAAAGCCGTGGCAATCGGCCTGCCCCCCGAGACCGACGCCGCGGCGAAGGCTGTCAGCGCCACGGGAGGTGTGATGCCCGCGGCCACGCCGAAGAAAAACACAAACATGTGCGCCGCCAAGAGGTCCATCCCGAAGCCCTGAAGCGTCGGTCCCATGACCGAGATGATCGCGATGTAGGCGGGCAGCGTCGGCATCCCCATGCCGAGGATGATGCAGCCCAGAGCGGCGATCATCAGTGCGATCAGGAGTGAGTTTGACGAGGCCGACGAGAGCAGCACAGCAAAGCTTGTCGGCACGCCGGTGGCTGACAGAACAGACACCACGATGCCCACGATGGCGATGGCGACGGCCAGTTGGCCCACAACTTTGCCGCCATCGGCCAGCGCCGCGATCAGCATTTGCGGCTTCTTGCGCACTTCGGGGTTGATGAAGCTCATCGGGATCAAGAGCAGGATCGCCGCAATCGAGGCGCCAGCCGCCGAAAGCCCCGAGACCAGAAGGTAGACGATGATGGCAATGGGACCGAACACCAACAGCATGTTCAGCCAGTCTTGGCCCGCAGGCGCAGGCACGCCGATGTCATCATCGGTCACCTCGATATCCAGCTTCTGCGCCTCGAAGTAGACCGCCAAAAACAGCGAAAGGTAGTAGGCGACAGCTGGAATGATGACGGCCAGGATCACGGTCAGGTAGCTGACACCCACGATGTCGGCCATCACCAGCGCAGCAGCACCCATGATCGGCGGCAAAATTTGACCGCCGGTGGACGCTGTTGCTTCAACCGCCCCGGCGAAGTTGGCATTGAAGCCACGCTTGCGGATCATCGGGATGGTGACGACGCCTGTGCCGACCACATTGGCCACCGCCGAACCCGAAACAGTCCCGAACAGCGCCGAGGCCATGATGGCGGCATAGGCCGGACCGCCCTTTGAGGTGCCCCTAGTTTCCTAGACACCAGCCTTCGTCAGTTTCTGCTGTCTGATCTCGAAATCAACGGGCGACAGCATGCCGTTGTTCGTGTGCTTGCGCTTCGGGTTGTAGAATAGCTCGATGTACTCGAACACGTCCT
>JBCDKE010000088.1:0-11678 GCA_038747015.1 Pseudomonadota bacterium | reverse complement strand
TGCAGAAGCAAGGTTGATTTCCCAATGCCGGGATCGCCACCGACCAAGAGCGCCGATGCCTGCACCAAACCACCGCCGAGCACACGATCGAGTTCCGCCACACCTGCCTCGGTTCGGGGTGGTGGTGCCTCCTCCGTCGCCAGATCGGTGAGTAGAACGGATCTGCCACGCTTGCCACCCAGGGTCTTTGAGGCTGGGCCCGAGGCCAGCGGCGTGTCTTCTTGAATGGTGTTCCACTCACCACAGCTTTCGCAGCGACCGGCCCATTTGGAGAAAACGGCCCCGCAGGAGGAGCATGTAAAGGAAGCTTTAGCCATGTTTCACGTCATGCCTTCGCAGGCGCAAAGCGGCAAGCCTTGCGGTGAAGTTATCTGCGACGACGCGGCAGTTTAACCGTACACTCGCCTGCGATTAGGGGGCTCTACTTCGTAGTGCTGCGCGACAAAATCTGGATCGCGATGGAAGCCAGAATGCAGGCGGTGAACAGATACAGGCCCCAAGCGGTTTCTACCCGCCCCACGCCCATGCCTTTGATCACCACGATATAGAGCGCAACGAGAAATATGTCGGCCATGGCAAGCTTGCCCAAGATACCGATGAATGGGGCTAGGCGTTGATCCACGAGGCCGAAATGCAAAAGTGTCTGCCCGACAGTTTTGATGTAGGGGGCGCAAAGAGCGAAAGCCGTCACAAGCAACGCCAGAAACACATCGGTTTCCCAGAGCGACCTCAGGCCAGAAACAACGCTGATTTCACTTAGGCCAAAGAGTGGCAACAGCCCCGCACGCATGAGCGGCGCAAACCATGCGATGGGATATAGGACCAGAAGCGAAAGGTTCGCCCAGATCAGTACTTGTCGCATCGTCTATTCACCTGTTTTTACATTCGTTAGGGCGGTCTGAGCTATGACATCCTCCGGCTTCATACGCAGCATACCCGTATGACGGGGAATAGGTGCAATCAGCGAACAGCCTCTATGGGCCCTTCTGCCAATCCACCGACGAACTGACGAACGTACGGATCGGGTGTGGTGTCGAGATCCGCAATCGGCCCGTGCCACTGAATGATCCCATCATGGAGCATGGCCACCTGATCCGCGATCGCGCGGACGGAGCTCATGTCATGGGTGATCGTCATGGCCGTTGCGCCCATCTCGGTTACGATTTCCCGGATCAGATCGTTGATGACACCGGCCATGATCGGGTCGAGGCCCGTTGTAGGTTCGTCGAAGAAAATGATCTCAGGATCAGCGGCGATGGCCCGGGCGAGGCCTACGCGTTTTTGCATGCCACCCGAAAGCTCCGCAGGATAGCGATCCGCGACATCGGGCTTGAGCCCCACGCGCCGGAGTTTTTCAACCGCGATTTCCTTGGCTTCGTCCTTTGGCCTTTTCATCGCGCCGCGCAGCAGGCGAAAGGCCACGTTCTGCCAGACGGGCAGGCTGTCAAAGAGCGCGGCGCCCTGGAAGAGCATGCCAAAGCGGGCGAGAAACGCGTCGCGGGGTTGGGTTGTGATGTCCTGGCCGTCCACCTTGATGGTGCCCGCGTCCGGGGTCACGAGACCCAGAACGCATTTCAGCGTCACGGATTTTCCGGTGCCGGAGCCGCCGATGATCACGCAGCTCTGACCGCGCTCTACGGCCAGATCAACGCCGCGCAGTACCGCGTTGCTACCAAAAGATTTTTTGACTCCGTTAAGTTCGATCATGCGGAGAAGAAGACCTCCGTCAGGATGTAGTTTGATGCGAGGATCAATACCGATGCGGCCACCACGGCGGACTTCGTCGCGGCGCCCACGCCTTGGGCGCCGCGGCCAGAATTCATCCCAAAATAGCAACCCATGAGTGCCACGAGGAAACCGAATACTGCGCCTTTGACGAGGCCCGAAGCGACGTCCCAAAACTCAAGAAAATCAAGCGTATTCGACAGATAAGCGGCGGAGTTGAACCCGAGCCGGGTCGTGCCAACGAGGTATCCGCCCATGATTCCAATGGCGTCGCCCACCGCCACCAGCACGGGCAGCGCCAATGTGGCGGCCAGAACGCGCGGCACCGTTAGGTACTTCATCGGGTTCGTCGATAACGTCACCAACGCGTCGATCTGTTCAGTGACCTTCATCGTGCCGATCTCAGCGGCGATGGAGGAGGCCACGCGTGCCGCCACCATGAGCCCGCCGAGCACCGGGCCAAGCTCGCGGACCATGCCGATGGCCACGATGGTTGGTACCACAGCCTCTGCGTTAAAACGTGCGCCGCCGGAATAGATCTGCAACGCGAGTGCGCCCCCGGTAAAGAGCGCCGTCAGGCCAACGACGGGCAAGGAGAAATACCCGATCGACAACAGCGCCTGGCCAAATTCCTTGGGATAAAAGGGCGGGGTGACCATGTGCCGGAGAGTGCTCAAAGCAAAGAGCACCACGCGCCCAAGCGCGGCAAGCCCTCCGAGCGTCACGCGCCCGATAGCTGCAAGAGGCCCAAACATCAGCCGCTCACATAGCTGCGCTGGTACCGCGCACCGAGTGAGGTCAGGATTTCATATCCGATAGTGCCGGCTGAGGTTGCGAGATCATCCACGCCTTGTTCGGGGCACAGAATATCGAGCGCTTCCGGCTCTCGCGGCAAATCAGTGATATCCACCGTGATCAGATCCATGGAGACGCGCCCCACCAGTGGACAGGCCTGACCCTCTGAGTAGAGCGCCATGCCACGCCCGATCGCTCGGATAAGGCCGTCAGCATAGCCGCCAGACACCGTCGCAATCCTGCTGGGTCGCGAGGCCTTCCAGATATTGCCGTAACCCACGGTCTCACCTTCGGCGACATCACGCACCTGAATGATCGGCAGCGAAAGACGCACCACCGCTTGGGCGTCTCCAAACGGCATACCTCCATATAGCCCGATGCCCGGACGCGTCAGACCAAAATGGAAATCCTGGCCCAGTAGCACGCCTCCGGTTGCTGCCAGCGAAAGCTGCGTATCCACGCCTTCGGTCATATCCGTGAAGGCCGCCAATTGCTGAGCATTCATCACGTGGTTGGCTTCGTCGGCGCAGGCGAGATGGCTCATTACCACGACTGGCGACTGACTCATCAGAATGTCGCGCAGCGCCGCCCATTCCGCGGGCTCCATCCCCAGACGGTTCATACCGCTATCGAGCTGCACGCCAAAGGGTGCGCCGGGCAGCGCCTCCAGATGCCGCGTCACCTGATCAAGTGAATTGAGCATCGGAACAAGGCCCAGATCACCGATCATGTCTGTGTCGCCGCGCATGTGCCCGCCAAAGACAAAAATGCGCGCCCCATCACCTAGGATGTTGCGCAGTTCCGTAGCCTCTTCAGCCACGGCAACGCAGAAGGTGCGCGCGCCCGCTTTCCAAAGCGCACGCGCCACGCGTTCAATGCCCAGGCCATAGGCATCGGCCTTTACGCAGGCAGCCGTTTCAACATCTGGCGCGCTTAAAGCGTCCAGTGCTGCCCAATTCGCGGCAATGGCCCCAAGATCAATTGTCAGCGTCGCTGTTCCCATGGCGCACCTTGTTGCCTCGCACCCGGGGAGGGTCAACCGGAAAGCGCGAGACCTCTGCACAGAATGTCTTCGCACGAAAGAAGGGGCAGCAAAACGCCGCCCCTCCTTCTTTGTTTCCAAAATACTTCCGCCGGAGGCATTCCGGCTCAGCCGTTTTACCCAGCGGCCATCTGGTTGTGCTTTCGAGCAACGAATTCCTTTGCCGTTTCCACAGCAACCGCGGCATCCCGGCAATAGGCGTCGGCACCGATGGCTTTGCCGAATTCTTCGTTCAGCGGCGCGCCGCCGACGAGCACGATGTAGTCGTCGCGCACACCGGATTCGACCATCGTGTCGATGACGACCTTCATATACGGCATCGTCGTGGTCAGCAGGGCGGACATGCCCAGAATGTCAGGCTCTTCTTCTTCGAGCGCTGTCATGTAGTTTTCCACCGGGTTGTTGATGCCGAGGTCTACCACCTCGAAGCCTGCGCCCTCCATCATCATGGAAACCAGGTTCTTGCCGATGTCGTGGATGTCGCCTTTGACTGTGCCAATGACCATCTTGCCGACGCGCGGTGCGCCGGTTTCGGCCAAAAGTGGCTTCAGGATCGACATCCCGCCCTTCATGGCGTTGGCGGCCAAGAGCACTTCTGGGACAAAAAGGATCCCGTCGCGGAAATCGTTGCCCACAATGGTCATACCGCCGACGAGCGCTTCGGTCAGCACGCGATAGGGTTCCCACTCGCGCTCAAGGAGGATGTTCACCCCTTCTTCGATCTCTTCCTTGAGACCGTCGTAGAGGTCGTCAAACATCTGTTGGACAAGCTCTTCGTCGTCGAGTTCCGACAGGATGATATCGTCTTCTTCATCCGACATGCGCGTGGTCCTTCTGGCGTATCGCTGTTTTCCTAAAGCGCTTATGCTTCTCAATGCCTTAGCAACGCTGGCACAATAGCGACAAGCGTTAGACAGCAACCGACCCATGCAAATGCAGCATAAACATCATGCGGGTTTTAAATGTTCTTATTTTGTTCTATTTTCGCCGGATGGAGAGTCGCCGCAAAGAGGATCAATTCTCCCGTGCAATTGGGCGCGGGGCTGCCGCGAATCCGGTTGCGCGATACGGCGCCCGACGTGCAGAAGCCGTGGATGACGGTTGGGGTTTCGAAGAAGGGCCCGTTCTGCGGACCGAGCTCAGGCAGGAGACGCCGCGCAAGATCATCACGCGCAACAACTCCCCCGATCTCAGCTTTGATCGTTCGATTAATCTTTACAGGGGGTGCGAGCACGGCTGTGTTTACTGCTTTGCGCGCCCGACGCACGCTTTTCTAGACCTTTCTCCCGGGTTGGATTTTGAAACGAAGCTGAGCGTTAAGCGCGGTGCAGACCGCCTTTTGGCCAAAGAGCTTTCGTCACCGCGCTATGATCCCAAACCCATCGCGATCGGCACTAATACGGATCCCTACCAGCCGGTGGAGCTGCGTGAGCAATCCATGCTCAGGTGTCTGGAGGTGCTTAGAGATTTTCGACATCCCCTCACGATCACGACAAAGGGCGCGATTATCGAACGCGACTTGGGCCTTCTTTCTGAAATGGCTGCAGACGGGCTTGTGGCGGTAGGCATTTCAGTCACGACGCTGGATCCAGTGCTGAGCCGCAAGATGGAGCCGCGGGTTCCCGGCCCACTGCGGCGTCTCAAAACAATTGAACGCCTCAGCGAGGCGGGTGTGCCTGTTCGTATCTGCGCGTCGCCAATGATCCCGGGGCTCACCGATCACGAATTGGAAGGGATTTTGCAGGCCGGGGCAGAGGCGGGCGCGCAGGCGGCGACTTGGGTCAACTTGCGTCTTCCTTTCGAGGTGGCGCAGATTTTCCGTGACTGGCTGGAACGGGAATATCCCGACCGCGCCGCCAAAGTGATGGCGCGGGTGCGCGAGGCTCATGGTGGCAAGGACTATGATGCTCAGTGGCACAAGCGGATGCGCGGTGAAGGCCTCTACGCTCAGATGATCGCGCAGCGGTACGAGGTAGCGTGCCGGCGCCTGGGGCTTGATGGTGAAATGCCGACCTTGAGGACGGATTTATTCCGGGTGCCCCCAAGGGCAGGGGATCAGCTCTCTCTATTTTAGGAGACTTGCCCGTGTCAGGCTGCGCGGCGGCGGCCCCGGCGCGCGGCGCGGGTGGGGCCTTTGCCATCGGTTCCATCGCTTTCGGACGAGAACGCACCGAGGGCTGCGGAGATTACCTCTAGCGTGGGCTTTTCGCCTTTGGGGCGTTCTTCCAATGCGGCGCGCATCTTGCGCAGGTGATCGGGCGTCGTCCCGCAACAACCGCCGATGATAGTTGCCCCGCAGTCGCGTGCCAGAGCGGCGTAGTCGGCCATCAGATCAGGCGTGCCGTCATAGTGGATGTGGCCATCATGATATTTCGGGATTCCGGCATTGCCCTTGGCAATCACCGGGCGCTTTGCGTCCGAAAAACCCAGGACGGTCCGCAACAGGTCTGACGCACCAACACCGCAGTTTGCCCCAAACGCGATAGGCGGGTTCGGCAGGCGCTCGACCAGCCGGGCTAGTTGGGGCGCGGTGATCCCCATCATCGTGCGGCCTGCGGTGTCAAAGGACATGGTCCCGCACCACGGCATGTCGGCGAGCGCAAATCCTTCGGCGGCGGCGGTGAACTCCTCGGACGCGGAAATCGTCTCTAGCCAGAGAACATCCGCGCCACCTTCTTTCAGGCCTTCTGCCTGTTCGTGAAACATCTCAACGGCGGCTTCATGCGTCAGCGACCCCATAGGGGCCATGATTTCGCCGGTGGGTCCCACGGACCCCGCGACGATGACCGTGCGACCCGCCTGATCGGCCACCTCGCGCCCGATCTCAGCCGCGATGCGCGATAGTTCTCTCGCGCGTTTTTCAGCCCCGTGCAGTTTGAGCCGGGAGGCATTGCCGCCGAAGGAATTAGTCAGAAAGAGATCAGAGCCCGCGTCGACGGCTCCCTTATAGAGCGCGACGATCTTTGCGCGCTTGGTCTCGTTCCAAAGCTCGGGCGCATCCCCGGACTCAAGTCCCATGTTGAAGAGGTTTGTCCCCGTGGCACCGTCGGCCAGTACCCAGCCCTGCGTCGCCATGAGATCAGTAAGTTTCTGGGCACGGGGGTGAGTCATTGTTTGCTCCAAAAGGTAAAGGGCCCGCGCGCGCGAGCCCTTCATTCCTAAGGATGTGGGGATAATCAATCCAATTCATAATCCGCATGAAGATTATGAGGTGGGTTAAACTTCATCCATGATCTGAGCTTTGGCTTCTGGCATCAGCGCCGCCATCTGGGCGCGGATTGTCGCTTCGTCCGCCTTGTCGCCCAGATCACCGGCTACCTTGCGATAGACGTCTTCCTCGCCGGCTTCTTCGAAGTCGGATTTCACGACTTCCATGGCATAGGCCTGAGCGTCATCGCCAGATTTGCCGAGCAACTCTGCCGCCCATAGGCCCAATAGCTTGTTACGGCGCGCCTCTGCCTTGAATTGCATCTGTGCGTCATGGGCGAATTTGTTTTCGAACGCATCAGCGCGGTCATCAAAGCTGGACATTGGGGCCTCCTTAACTTGCCTTTGATTGACATATTTGAACTTTTAACACGTCGCGCAAGAGGCGTTGCCGTGGCAAGGCTTATTCCCTATGAGGAGCGCATCCCCAAAGGAGGCTCCCATGGCGCGGCGCAAGAAGATTTACGAGGGCAAGGCCAAGATCCTGTATGAAGGCCCGGAGCCCGGCACCATTGTCCAATATTTCAAGGACGACGCCACCGCGTTTAACGCGGAAAAGAGGGACGTTATCGAAGGTAAAGGCGTTTTGAATAATCGCCTGAGCGAGTTCTTCATGACGGGTTTGAACGCAGTCGGCGTGCCGACGCATTTCATGAAGCGCCTGAACATGCGTGAACAGCTGGTGCGATCGGTTGAGATCATCCCGCTAGAAGTAATCGTTCGCAACTACGCCGCTGGATCCTTGGCGAAGCGGCTTGGTTTGGAAGAGGGCGTAGCGCTGCCGCGTCCAATTATCGAATTTTGTTTTAAGGACGATGACTTGGGCGACCCTCTGGTTGCAGAGGAGCATATCATCGCCTTCGGCTGGGCCACCCAGCAGGACCTCGACGATATGGTCGCGTTGGCGCTGCGCGTGAACGATTTTCTGTCCGGCGTGATGTATGGCGTCGGTATTCGGGTCGCGGATTTCAAGATCGAGATCGGGCGCATCTGGGACGGAGACTACCAACGCCTTATCGTTGCTGATGAAATCAGTCCGGATAGTTGCCGTCTCTGGGACATCGAGACGGGTGAGAAGCTGGACAAGGACGTGTTCCGCCGTGATCTGGGCTCTTTGGCGGATGCCTATACCGAGGTTGCACGGCGTCTCGGGGTGCTGCCGGCCAATACCGCGCCCATGGGCAAACCGACGCTTGTGAACTGACATAAGCGTTTAAGTATTTTTGAAACAAAGAAGGGGTGGGGCATGCGCGCAGTAGTAACCGTCAACCTGAAAACTGGCGTTCTTGATCCCCAGGGCGAAGCGATCAAGTCAGCTCTAGGGTCAATGGGATTTGCGGGCGTCGAAGGCGTGCGACAGGGCAAGGTTATTGAGCTGGACCTCGCTGAGGGCACGACTGAGGCGCAAGTGACGGAAATGTGCGAGAAGTTGCTCGCAAACACGGTCATCGAAAGCTACCGGGTGGAGATGGGCGCGTGAAGGCTGTCGTTCTGGTTTTTCCCGGTTCAAACTGTGACCGGGACATGGCCGTGGCGCTCAAGGCGGTGGGCGCCGATGTCACCATGGTCTGGCACAAGGACAGCGCATTGCCTGACGGCGTTGATCTAGTGGCCGTGCCCGGGGGGTTCTCCTTTGGCGATTATCTTCGCTGCGGGGCGATTGCAGCGCAAAGCCCGATTAGTCGCGAACTGAAAGCCCATGTCGACCGGGGCGGCTACGCTCTGGGCGTTTGCAACGGGTTTCAAGTTCTTACCGAGACCGGTATTTTGCCGGGTGCTTTGGTGCAGAACGCCTCAACGAAATTCATCTGCAAAACCTCGACGCTTCGTGTTGAAACGTCGAACAGCGACTTTACCGCGCGCTATAATGCCGGTGCGGAGATCGACATTCCCATCGCCCATCATGAGGGCAACTACCGCGTGGACGACGCTGGACTGGCCAAGCTGCACGGCGAGGAACGGGTGGCGTTTCGCTACACCGACACGCCGAACGGCGCGCTCGACGATATCGCAGGCATCCTGTCTGAAAACCGCCGTGTACTGGGCATGATGCCTCATCCAGAACGCGCAGCAGATGTCGCGTTGGGGCTGACGGACGGATCGCCGCTCTTTCAATCCTTGGCCGAGGCGCTTGTGGCGGCCTGATCCAGCGCCTAGTTTGCGGTCATGAGTGACACGAGCGCAAAGCAGCAGTCAGCTGCGCAACGTGGCAAGAAGTTGAGGGGCCGGGCGGCCCTGGGTCTTTTGTTGCTCGTGGCCGTTGGGGTGATTTACGTCACCAACCTCTGGCTCACGGAACGCTTCATTGAAAGCACGCGCCAGCGCGCGCAGTTGCGGCTCGCGCTTTATACCGGCAACCTAACCAGCGAATTGCAACGATCCCAGATCGTGCCACAGTTTCTGGCCCGTGACCCAGCCCTGATCGGCGCATTGAACTCGGGCGACTTCCAGCAAACCTCGCAAAGATTGTTATCCTTTGCAGAGGAAACCAACCTGCGTGGGCTGTTGCTGTTGGATAGCGACGGACGGGTTGTGGCAGCGTCTGATCGCGGACGGCTCGGCGAGCAGTTGCGTGAGTACACTTTCTTTATCGACGCCATGCGATCCTCTGACACGGTGTTTTCGGCTCAGGCACCCGAGGGAGAGCCGGTGGATTTCGCCTATTCACGGAGGATTTCCATCGGGCCTGACACGTTGGGCGTCATCGTCGTCGAGGTGAATCTACGCAAATTCGAAAGATCATGGGCAGGTATCGCTGATGCCGTTTTGGTCACGGATAGCGAAGGAAGAATAATCCTTGCGACCGAAAATTCGTGGCGCGGACTGACCGAAGAAGAGGCGCTTCAAGTGCGAGACGTGCCCTCAGCCATCGAGCGCGCGCTCAGGGCAACGGCGGATTGGACGGTCCTGCCGGTGGATGCCTATATCCAAGGTCGCGCAGTGCTGCGGCAGGAAATCCGGATCCCATTCCAGGGGTGGCGGATGACGAGTTTCACCACCTACGCCAGCGTTAGGGAACGCGTGAATACAGTGCTCGCACTGGAGATCATGGGATTCGCGATCCTTTTGGCGGCCGGCTTCTATTTCTTGAACCGGCGTACCACGTCACGATTGAGGATCTTCCAGCGAGAGTCGGCGGAGCTTCGCCAACTTAACCAGAGGCTGCAGCGGGAAATTGCCGAACGTCAGCGGGTGGAAAAGACGCTGGAAGTTGCCGAACAGACGCTAGCCCAATCCTCGAAGCTTGCCGCTATGGGTGAGATGTCCGCAGCCGTAAGTCACGAATTGAACCAACCCCTAGCAGCAATGAAGACCTACCTCGCCGGGGCGAAACTGCTGCTTCAGCGCAATCGGTCGGACGAGGCGTTGTCCTCGTTCCAGCGCATCGATGATCTTATCACGCGGATGGGCGTAATAACGCGGCAGCTCAAGTCCTATGCGAGAAAGGGCGACGAAGCCTTTGAACCCATAGAAATAAAGGCCTCCGTCTCGGCTGCGCTCGAGATGATGGAGCCGCAACTGAGGCGCCGAGACGTGCGGATCACCAAGACCGTTCCGTCTGAGGCTGCCTACATTCTTGGCGACCGGATTCGCCTGGAACAGGTCATCATCAATCTCTTACGCAATGCGCTTGATGCGACGCGCGAGGTGGAGCGGCCGGAGCTCGAGTTGCTGGTTGCCGTTGGCGACGATGTTCTGCTGACACTGCGCGATAATGGTCCGGGCATCGATGACCTGGATGCGCTCTTTGAACCTTTTTACACCACCAAGGCCCCGGGTGAAGGCGTTGGTCTAGGGCTTGCGATCTCTTCCAGCATCGTAAACGACTTGGGCGGGCGGCTCACTGCACGGAACGCAGAATCCGGTGGGGCCGTTTTCGAGCTCACCTTGCCGATCCTCGCGGAACCCGGCGCGCAGAGCGCGATGTCGAGGCAGCGAACGGAGGCGGCAGAATAGCGGAATGGCAAAAGCGATGAAAATAGCCATAGTAGACGATGAACAAGATATGCGGCAGTCCATCAGCCAATGGCTGGCGTTGAGCGGTTTCGATACTGAGACCTATCCCACCGCCGAAGATGCGCTTAAAAAGCTGGGCCCGGACTATCCAGGCGTCGTTGTTAGTGACATTCGGATGCCCGGCATGGACGGTATGCAGTTCCTCAAACGTCTCATGGGCCAAGATAGCGCGCTGCCGGTCATCATGATCACAGGCCACGGGGATGTGCCGATGGCAGTGGAAGCCATGCGGGTAGGGGCATTTGATTTCCTCGAGAAGCCCTTCAACCCCGACCGCATGACACAGCTTGCAAAGAAAGCAACGCAGCGGCGTCGGATGACGCTGGACAACAGGGCACTCCGCAAAGAGCTCAGCGACGGCGGAGCGCTGATGAAGAAACTCATCGGGTCCAGCCCAGTGATGGAGCGCTTGAAGGAGGACATTCTCGACCTTGGTCAGGCCGACGGGCACGTGCTCATCGACGGCGAAACCGGAACAGGTAAGACGCTTGTGGCACACGCGTTGCATGCTGTTGGATCGCGGGCCTCGAAGGACTTTGTGCTTTGCTCGTGCGCCGCACGGGAAGAGGAAGAAGTGGCCAGGCTGCTTCTGGGTCCGGTTGGCGACGAGGGCGAACAGCCGCTAATCGAGGCTGCCCGGGGTGGCACTCTTGTATTGGAGGATGTCGAAGCACTTAGTCCTGCGGTTCAGACCCGCCTTTTGGCGGCCATAGATGCCCAGGGCACGCCGCCGGAAACCCGCATCATCGCAATATGTAATCTTCAGGAGCAGGGCAAAAGCTGCGAGGACGCGCTGCGCCCAGATTTGTTCTACAGGCTTGCCGCACTGCGGATTACCGTGCCGCCGTTGCGCCAGCGGGGTGAAGACATCCTGATGCTCTTTACACGCCTG
>JBCDKE010000087.1:0-11790 GCA_038747015.1 Pseudomonadota bacterium | reverse complement strand
TGGCCGCCACTCTCGTTTGGCGGTCGATGATCACCTTTGCCCTTCAAAACAACCGCGTCAAACGCTACCGCCACGCTGCTCGGCACCTCGCCTCCTGCGCTCAGGCCGATATGGCGATCGCGGATTACGGAATATTTCAGAGCCACGAGGACTTTGCGGACGACCTACGCCGTACGCACCCCCGCAAAAACGCCTTCTGGGACAAGGTCGATCTCTAAGTCCTATCTCGAATGGGTATGATTAGTGCTATTTCCCGGCCCTTTCTTACCGTTCGCCAACCGATCAGGATGCTGCGCTCGCAGCCCGCATTGCGGACATTCGCGGCAAGAGCGAACTCCGGGCTTCGTTGAACTTACACATCGCGGGACCGAGCGGACCTCGACACTTCAATTTCCAATGTCTGCTTTACTCTTGAGTCGAGGCTGGGTTTTTTGCCCAAACGCCACTCGTTTTTACGCCCCGCTAAAAATGCGGTGTTGCTCCGGCGCGAACAGCGCGCGCCGGAGCTCTTGGTTTAGTGATTGAACTTTCTGATTTCACCGCTTTCGAGACGCGAAGAATAGGAGGCGAGCTCTTTGCGGACAACTTTCATCAAGAAGTAGAGGCAGAAGATGTTCACGACCGCCATCGCGAAGATCGCTGCATCAGAGAAGTCGATCACCGGTCCGAGAGAGGCTGCGGCACCGATCACCACGAAGACGCAGAAGATGATCTTGAATACAAGTTCTGTTGTCTTGCCTTCGCCAAAGAGGTAGGTCCAGGCTTTAAGTCCATAGTAGCTCCACGAAATCATCGTCGAGAACGCGAAGAGCACCACGGCGATGGCCAGCACGAAGGGGAACCAGCTGATACTGGACGCAAAAGCCGCCGATGTCAGCGAAACGCCGGTGTTGCCGTCAACCGTCGCGATTGCACTGCCGGCTTCGTTCAGCATGTAGTTCCCAGTCGCCTCGTCTATGATCAACTGCTGCGAGATGACGATCACCAGGGCCGTCATCGTGCAGATGACAACCGTGTCGATCAGCGGTTCCAGCAGCGACACGAAGCCTTCAGTGATTGGCTCTTTGGTCTTCACAGCAGAATGCGCGATTGCCGCCGAACCGACGCCCGCCTCATTCGAGAACGCTGCGCGCTTGAAACCTTGGATCAGAGCGCCAACCATGCCACCCGCCACACCAAGCCCCGTGAAAGCACCGGCAAAAATCTGGCCGAAAGCCCAGCCGATCATGTCGAAATTGACGATCAGAATGATCAGCGCTGCGCCGACATAGAGGATGCCCATGAAGGGTACGACTTTTTCGGTCACGTTGGCGATAGACTTGATGCCACCGACAATGACCGCGAAAACCACGCCTGCAAACAGGATACCTGTGATCCAGCCTGGATAGTCGCCGACAATGCCAGAGATCTGCGCATGGGCCTGGTTGGCCTGGAACATGTTCCCGCCGCCTAGCGCGCCAAGGATACAGAAGACCGAGAACAATACCGCGAGGATTTTCCCGCCCGGCAGACCTAGTTCGTCGAACCCTTTGGATATGTAATACATCGGTCCGCCTGAAACCGTGCCGTCCTTGTATTCGTTACGGTATTTCACACCGAGCGTGCATTCCGTGAACTTCGATGCCATGCCGAGAAGACCTGCGAGGATCATCCAGAAGGTGGCGCCTGGCCCGCCGATCCCGACAGCAACAGCCACGCCTGCGATGTTCCCAAGCCCGACCGTGCCCGACAAGGCGGTCGCGAGCGCCTGGAAGTGGCTGACCTCGCCGGCGTCGTTCGGATCGGAGTAATCCCCTTTCACCAGTTGAACAGCATGTTTGAAGAAGCGAAATTGAACGAAACCAAAGTAAAAGGTGAAGATCGTCGCCGCGATGACCAGCCACATCACAATCCAAGGGAAACTCGTTCCCGGAAATGGCGCGAAGATAAGGCTGACGAAAGGCCCAGTGACGTTGGCAAAGACTTCGTTAACCCGTTCGTCTATGCCCGCCGCTTCTTGCGCCGCAATCGGGCTCGCCGCGAGCGCCAAACCGGCTCCCGTGAGCCAAGAATAATATGTGTTTGTCATGATCTGATCCTAACCGACGACTGTGACCGGCACGTCTGCGTGCATCACAAGATTCTGCGTTGAGCTGCCAAAAATCCGCTTTGTGAAGCCATCTGACGAGGCGCGCGCGACGATGATTTGCGTCGCTCCATTTTCTACGGCGAGCCGGTTGAGCGTTTCAGCAACGTCGCCGTGCTGCACAAGCCCGCTTGCGAAGAAACCGGCCTCTTGAAGCTCGCTAATAGCGGGATCCAGGACCCGCGATTTTGCAAGTGCAATCTCTTCTTCCCGCCGCTTATGGCGCTGTTCGTTTTCTTCGACCGTTTGGAACGTAAAGGGCGACCATTCAATGACGTAGACCACGAGCAGTTCGCACGCCTCCATCTTTGACGCCAAGCCTTTGGCAAACGCTAATGCGCGCTCGCCGGTGTCCGTCCCATCAAGTCCAATGACAATTTTTACCGTCATCGTGTCCTCCGTGTCGGTGGTTTTTGCGATTTGGGAGGCGTGCGCCCCCAAGCGAAACGGCCAAACAACTCAAACTCTTCCTTAAGTTGGGCCTGCCGTAATTTTAGTGATAATCACTAGACATTGGGACTATATTCAGGTTTTTATCAGGTAAATATCTCGTAAAGCGGTCATAAAACAGGGAAATTGTCTGATTGAAAGAGATTTAGATGGAATTGATCAAAGAATCCTAAGCGAGCTGGAAGCCAATGGGCGGCTTTCCATTGTAGATCTCTCTGCAAAGGTGAATTTGACCCACACGCCCTGCTCGGAACGGGTTCGGCGTTTGGAAAGATCAGGCTACATCACCGGTTACCGCGCGGTCTTGAATATGGACCAGCTGGGCTTGGGGCACTTGACGGTCGTACAGGTCTCGCTCGCGGCGACCGGCGGTGACAATACACTCGACGCGTTCAACGCCGCCGTAAAAGCAGTGCCAGAGGTCGAAAGCTGCCTGATGCTTGCTGGATCGTTCGATTATTTGTTGACCATCCGAACCCGAGACATGTCGCACTTTCGACAGGTACTCGGGGACGACATCAACAAGCTTCCCGGAATCCTTCAAACGAACTCATTCGCCGTCATGGAAGTCGTGAAGTAGAGGCTCGTTTTGACCTTCAAGGCTTCTTGCAGGAATTCCTTTAAAGGTCAAATGCAGCGGTTGACTCAGTCTACATAACATCGGACATCTTAGTGTGAAATGGGAACGCGCTTGCGGGGCTTCATTCGTTTTCTTTCTTGAAGGCATCACTCGAAGTACACAGCCATATTAAGCTTTCGAAGCGGTAGACGCTTTTCGGAATTCACTTAGTGCTGGGTCGAAAACTCAATCGATCAGGCTTGTGCATTCGGCCAAATAATTGGTTTGCTGACGTTCGAAGACGCTGCAGCATCCGGCGCTATGGGCTCACACCCGACCTCGGAGACACCGCAGCATTAGAAATGGCTTGGCGAAATGGCTCATTATGGACGGCCCATTCCTGCCATTGACCACTGGGGCGAGATGCTGCGGTAGCAGCCCGCTTTGCGGCCATTCGCTGCAAAAGCAAAATCCGATGCCGGTCAAACTCACGCAATGCGGGACGGAGCTGTCATTCGCGCGTTCAATTCGAACGGTAGGATTGTGTACTTCACTGCCGCAACGAAAGACACCAAAAATCGGCAGCGGAGCTCGTTGTGCGAGCGTTCAACTCAATACGGCAACTAGAAAGCGGACATCGGACACACTGTCATATCGTTGTAACACGAGCGAACCAGAGTTTCTCTCTACTGCCATCTTTGGAAAGCCAGACTGGCGATTGCCGTATCCTGCACGCCTGTGCCCGTAAGGTCGCACACCGTCACGTCGCTGTCAGTGGTTCGCCCCTGCACCTGACCTGTCAACACTGCGCCCAGTTCCACTGGGCCGAGCTCCTCCGCCGGAACGCCTTTTTGTTCTGCGGCGTACAGCTCTCCCATGGCACGAGATTGGGCAATCGTATCGCACACAAGCCGGTTGGCCTGCCGGAGCACGCCCGGGGCAACCTCCGTCTTGCCCGGCTGGTCGGAGCCCATGGCGGTGATATGAAGGCCGGGGTGGATCATCTCTTCGGCGATCAGTGGAGTGCGCGCCAGCGTCGTAGTGATCGCGATGTCGGCGCGCGCGACCGCGTCTTCAATCGTCGCTGCGCGGTGCGCATCAATGCCCAGTTTCTCAGACATCCCCCGCGCCAAAGCCAGCGCCTTTTCCTCATCACGGCCCCAGATAAACGCCGTAGATATTGGCCGCACAAGGCAGATCGCCTGCAACTGAAGACGGGCCTGCATCCCTGTCCCCAACACTGCCACCGTGGAGGTATCGGCACGCGATAACGCCCTTGCAGCGACCGCCCCGGCGGCGGCAGTACGCAAATCGGTCAAAAGCCCATTGTCGACCAACAGCGCATCCACGAGGCCCGTACGCGCCGAATGCAACACCATCAGGCCGCTGAGACTGGCAAACCCAAGCTTGCGGTTGTCGAAGAATCCGGTGCTAATCTTGATGGCAAAACTGTCGAACCCTTCGATCCAGGCGGTTTTCACGTCAACCTCACCATGTACCTTCGGCAGGTCCATCGACATGACCGGCGGCATCACCACGCGGCCCTCTGACAAGGCGATAAAGGCTTTTTCCACCGTGTCGACCAATGCCAGATCAAGCGGCACAAGATCGCGCAGCTCTGCCTCTGTCAGAACAGGTGTATCATTCGCCATGGTGTGTCCTTCCGATCCAGTGATCGCCAATCTTGACCTCCTCGCCAGTCACCGTAGCGGTGAACTGGGCCATGTCCACATTGCTGCCTGTGATCAACGAAATGATTTTTCCACGCGCCGATACCCGGCCCGTGGCGAGCGCAGCAAGGCCTACGGCGGCGGCCCCTTCGGTGATCAGCCGTCCGTCCCAGTAAAGCCGCCGCATCGCGGCATAGATGCCGGCCTCATCAACCTGCACGACCTCATCCAGCAGATCGCGGCACAAAGCAAATGTGTAGCTGTTGTCGAGGCCGATGCCACCGCCGAGCGAATCCGCAAGCGTTGGCACTTCCACCACGTCCACGGGGTGGCCTGCCTGCAGTGACGCCGCCATCGCCGCACCGTTTTCCATGCTGACACCGATCAGGCACACACTGGGACACAAGGCGCGCAAGGCAACCGCAATGCCCGCCGCAAGGCCACCGCCGGAGAGCGGGATCAGAACCGTCTCTGCATCCGGTATGTCCTCGGCCAGTTCCAGACCAATGGTCCCTTGCCCGGAGATGACGTGAGGATGATCGAAGGGGGGGATTTCATAGACACCGTCGGCTTGCGCCATTTCCTTCGCCACAACGCCCGCCGCATCCTGACTGTCACCGGTGATTTTCAGCCTCGCGCCCGTCGCCGCGATGGCCCGGCGCTTGGCTTCCGGCACCAGAGAGGACAGGCAAACCGTGGCCTCAAGCCCGCGCGCTGCCGCCGCATGGGCCACCGCGCGGCCGTGATTGCCGGTGGAGCAACAGACGACCGCCCTGGCATCCGCGGGCAGGCAGGCCACCGCATTGGTGGCTCCTCGCAGTTTGAACGCGCCGGTTGCTTGCGCAGTCTCCAGCTTCAACCAAAGGCCGCCCGGCGCGACATCCCCGGCCCAGGGCGCAGGCACCAGCGGCGTGCGCGTGACCTTACCGGCCAATCTCTGCGCAGCATCGCGCAGGGCCGACAGATCGGGCATCGCCATCAGCCCATGATTTCCTGCACTGAGGCACGCGTAACCTCGACAATCGTTTCGGCCTCCTCTCGGGTCAGGCAGAAGGGCGGCGCAAAGCCGATGATGTTGCCTTGTGGCATGGCGCGGGCGATGACGCCACGCTCGGCCATCGCCGCCACCACGCGGGGTGCGGTCTTGTCGGTGAGATCGAGCGGCGCGTAGGGTTCCCGATCCGCCACCAGTTCCACCGCCGCAAGCATGCCTTCGCCCCGGATATCACCCACATTGGCATGCCCGCCCAATGCCGCCTGCAGACCTTGGCGCAGATAAGCGCCAACTGTAGCCGCATTCTCGATCAGGCCGAGCCTGTCCAACAAGCGTAGGTTTGCGACACCGGCCGCCGCGCCCACGGGATGGGCGGAATATGTCCAGCCGTGACCAATGGGCCCGTTTTCATCCGTGCCGCGTTCCAGAATCTCCCACAACCGGTCGGAGACGATGCTACCCGAAAGCGGCGCGTAGGCAGAGGTCAGCCCTTTGGCGATGGTGATCAGGTCCGGCTTCAAATCATAGTGGTCTGATCCCATCATGCTGCCCAGCCGGCCGAACCCGGTGACAACCTCATCGGCAATCAGCCAGATATCATGTCGCGCCAGCACCTCCTGAATGGCGGGCCAGTACCCTTCGGGTGGCGGCACGATCCCGCCTGTGCCCAGCACCGGTTCGGCCACGAAGGCGGCAATTGTCTCGGCCCCCTCTCGCGCGATCAGCTCTTCCAGGTCCGCCACGCATTGTGCCACGAAACCCGCCTCATCCAGGTTGCGTTCAGCGCGTTGAAAATAATAGGGCGCGGTTGTGTGCAGGACCGGGGCCAGCGGCAGATCGAATTTGGCATGAAACAGCGCCAGCCCGGTCAGCGACCCGGTCATCAGTCCCGACCCGTGATAACCGCGCCAGCGCGAGATGATCTTCTTCTTCTCCGGACGTCCCAGGATGTTGTTGGCGTACCAGACAAGTTTGATATTCGTCTCATTCGCATCCGATCCCGACAGACCGAAATATACGTGGTTTAGGCCTTCGGGCGCCCGTTCCGCCACCATGCGCGCCAGCGTGATCGAGGCCTCGGTGCCATGCCCGACATAGGAATGGTAATAGGCCAGTTCGTGTGCCTGTTCGGCAATGGCCTCGGCAATCTCGGCATGCCCGTAGCCTACATTCACGCAGTACAGCCCGGCAAACGCATCCAGCATGCGCTTGCCGTCGCGGTCGATGATTTGGCTGCCCTTGGCCCCCGTGATGATTCGCCCCGCCACTTCGCGCCGGGCGAACTGGCCCAGATGGGTGGAGGGGTGGAAAAAATGGTCGTGATCCCATTCGCTCAGTTGGTCATTCACTTGCATGGTCTGCTACCTCAAACGTGTTCGCATAGATATTTGATCTCGGTGAAGGCGTCACGGCCAAGCGGGCTGCCTTCGCGGCAAAGCCCGCTTTGCTTGACCCCGCCGAAAGGCACGCTCGGCCCGGTGATCGAGGTGCGGTTGACCGCAATCATGCCGAATAGTAGCGCAGACGCGACACGCTCAATCCGGTCCTTGTTCGTGGAATGCACATAGGCCACAAGCCCGTAGTCTGTATCATTGGCGCGCGTCACGGCCTCCTCTTCAGCGTCAAAGGGGGCGAGCGCTGCAACCGGGCCGAAAGTTTCCTCTGACATGATACGCGCCTCGAAGGGCACATCGGCCAGCACGGTGGGCGCATAGAAGTTGGGCCCCGGCACGCCCTCTTGCCGCCCTGTCAGCAACCTGGCACCACATCGAAGTGCATCGTCGACCTGCGCCTGTTGTTTGGCCACAGCTGAGGCGTTGATCAGCGGGCCGATATCCGGGTCCTCATGCCCCGGCCCGACGCGCAGCTGCGCAACGCGCGCCGCGAACCTTTCGCAGAACGTATCGTAGACGGGCCGTTCCACCAGAAACCGGTTGGCCCCCAGACAATCCTGCCCAGAGGTGGCAAATTTCGCCGAAATGGCGCTTTCAACAGCGCGGTCAAGATCGGCATCGGCAAAGACCAAAAACGGCGCATGCCCGCCCAGCTCAAGGATCAGGCGCTTCATTGTCGGCGCGCCCTCTGTATAGATCAGCTTGCCAATCTCGGTTGACCCGGTGAAGGACACGACGCGCACGCGGGCGTCTGTCATCCAGGCGCCCACGATCTCGGGCGAAGGGCCGGTCACCAGATTGAAAACGCCCGGCGCAAAGCCCGCTTCTTCGGCCAGTTCCGCGAGCGCTAGCGCGGAAAGCGGCGTCTCGGGCGAGGGATGCGCGACCACCGTGCAGCCCGCATGGATCGCCGCCGCCGCTTTGCGCGTCAGCATGGCCAGCGGAAAGTTCCAGGGTGTGATCAGCGCGGCCACGCCCAACGGCACACGGTGCACGTGGGTGCGCGCGCCCGCGACCTTTGGCGCGACATGATCCAACCCGTCCGGCAGCGGCCCGGCGTAGTAGCGGGGAAACCCGGCGGCGTAGGCGACTTCGCCCAGCGCTTCATGATGTGGTTTTCCCTGTTCGGCTACCATGATCCGCACCAGATCCTGCCGGTGCTTTTCAATAAGGTCCGCCCAGCGCGCAAGGCACGCGCGGCGCTCAGGCTCATCACTCAGAACGCCCGCATCATACGCCCCCTGCGCGGCGGCCACGGCCTCACGGGCCTCTGCATCAGACAGCAGCGCCACCTCGGCCAGCTGGGTGCCATCCGCGGGGTTTGTGACCGGAAAGGTCCGTCCGGCGCGCCCCGCTTGCCAGGCCCCGCCGACATAGGCAAACCGCCGCAAAAGCCGGGGCGAGTCCAATGCAGGGCCTGTGTCCCTGATCCTGTCTTCCATCATCATGACCGTGTCCTTTCCATTGGAACCTGAGCATGATGCTATGCTTCCCGATGCGGTATTGCGCCGGAATACAGCCCTTTTTCCGGGGAAACCTCGCCCAACAAAGGCGCGACCGGGCAAAGTCACGCCAGCAGCTGCGCAAGGTCGACCGGCGCCTCCTTGACCGTTTTAGTGACGATGTAGGTGAAATACCGGCTAAGCCCGATGCGCCGGTCTAGCAGGTGATCCATGAAGCGTTGATAGGCGTCAACGTCGCGGCAGACGATGTGCATGAGATAATCCAGCCCGCCACCCAGCGCCCAGCACTGCACGATCACGCGCTCCTGCGCGACGGCCCGCTCGAACGTCTGAAACGCGGCGGCGTTGTGGTTTTTCAGCTCGACCGTGACAAAGACCTCAAGATGGGGCCCTAGCGTTTTCAACGCGATCTGCGCGCGGTATCCGGCGACAACGCCTTCGCGTTCCAGCCGGGCCAGGCGATCGGCGCAGGCCGTGCTGCCAAGGCCCGCGTGCTCGGCCAGCTCCGCCTTGGTAATGCGCCCCTCGCGTGTCAGCACCGACAGGATCGCCAGATCCCGCGAATCGACCGGAACCATGGATCAGACAACCCGCGCCATGACCGTGGTATAGTCCTCGCCCAAGGTCTGTGCGTCCTGCATGTCATTCTCCCGCACCGCGCGAAAGGCAGCAAGGAACGTGTCGCCAAACCATGTGCCCAGCGCAGTCGCCCCGTCCAGCGTGTCTCGTGGAGATTTTGACAGGGGGCTGAGCCCCAGATCGCTCCGCTCTTTCTCTGACAAGGTGGCCGGGTCGACCTCCACATTGCCGGGCGGTGCAAGTTTGGCGTGCATACCTGCCATACCCGCATGCACCAGCGCGGCCAGCGCCAGATACGGGTTTGCCGTGCCATCTGCCAGCCGGAACTCGATAGAGGCCTTGGGATTGGTTCCATCTGCCTCGCGCACACGCGGGCAGAGCCGGATCGCGGCCTCACGGTTGCGCACCCCAAGACAGGGATAGATGCCGACCCAAGACGATGGCGTCAGACGCGCATAGGAGTTTGCGTTCGACAGGCTGCAGGCCAGCACACTGGTCAGATGCGCGAAGATTCCGGCTACGAATTGCCCGGCCTGCTCTGTCAGTGCATCGTTGCGCGCGGTGACTGAGCCATCCTTGTCCCAAAGGCTGAAATGCAGATGCACACCACTGCCCGGCTGATCCGGGTAGGGCTTGGGCAGGAACGTGGCCTGCATGCGGCGACGGCGCGCAGCGTCACGGATGGCCGCTTGGGCCAGAACCGCGTTGTCGGCAGCACGCAGCGCCTCGGTCACAGACCCGGCAATCTCAAACTGGTAATGGCCGAACTCGGCGGCAAATTGTTCCAAATCGGCCTCGGCGTCGGACAGCATGTGATGCACGCTTTCGGCGAACCCGCTGATCCGGCGAGACCCTTCCACCGAAAAAGCCGCCGATGGCGGGCCATCCAGCCCATCGATGTAAAGCTCATGCTCGACCCCGACCTGCATCGTCAGGCCGAACTCAGATTTCAACTGATCCAGCGCGAGGCGCAGGCAGCTGCGCGGGCACACCGGCCAGGCAGAGCCATCATGGTTTCGGATTTCCGCTAGATGCAACTGCAGTTCCGGTAGCTCGTCTGTCCCCGGGAAACGGAGCGGCGTGCGGTCAACAGCAACCAGTTTTGTTTCGCCCACTGGACCGAACGGGTTTCCCGCAGGCAGGCTGTTGCAGGGCGACAAAAGCACATTCGCAGGGACCCAGGGCAATCCCGAATTCAGAACACTGGTCGCGCGCTTGGCCGGAAAAGAGCGGCCACGCATCACGTTGCTCAGATCGACATTTCCGATCATCACAACTCCGCCCTGACCATTGCTCTGACCGTTTGGTTTTTCACTCATCCTGCAGTTCCTCATGCTTGATTGCATCCCGCACGCCCTGTGCGATCGTCTGGGCCCAGTCCCGCTGACCCTCATCATGTTCTACCAGATCCTGGCGCACTTCGATCAACGTGCTGAGGATGTTTCGGGTCTCCGCATGGACCGGGATAGCATAATCGCCGACATCGTCGACCAGATAGGGCTGGTTCATCCCGACATTGATCCCCGACGCACGCAAGGTCCTCTCCAGCCTCCGGGACAAACGCGCATCGCGGTTAAACAGAAACGAGATCGGCCATGGCCGCGCGTCGGGATAGTCGCCATGTTCGGGCGTGTAGGTGTGCATGGCCAGCAAGACAACGCCCTGCCTGGGCCGCGCATCAAGCGCCGACGCAATGGCTCTGTGATAGGGCAGAAATATCTCCGCCACGCGGGCAGCGGCATCGGCGGCGGACATGTCCATATTGCCGGAAATGTTGGTGCCGTCGGATCGCTGCGGGAAGGCCTCGGGTACATGCGGCGGGCGGTTGCAGTCGATTACCAGGCGCGAATAGGGCTGGTGGATCAATATCCCGTCCAGCAGCCGGACCAGATGCCGGGCAACGCCGAGCGCGCCGATATCCCAGCCGATATGCCGCGACAGCTCTGTTTGCGGAAGGCCCAGATTGCTCAGACGCTCAGGCACACGGTTGCCACCGTGATCGCAGGTTATGACAAATCGCGATTGCGGGTTGCCTTCGACCTGAACCGCATCGGGCTCATGGTCGCCCAGCAAACCGCCTGACCACCTGTAAGTCTGTGAAATATCCATTCCGGTCACGGCCGTTTGCGTCTCTTGCTGCTGCAATTCCATACCGATAATTTTGTATCAGAAATCTTTGCAAGTCCATATTTGAATTATTATTGACACCACGAGGCGCGCCTGCCAGCTTTAAGCGAAATTCGTCCCGGAGCGCATTCTAGACATGGCTGCCAGTGCTGTAGAACATGACACCAGAACAGCCGCGCATCTTGTGCGGCTGCTGCTGATTCTCGCCGTGGTGATCATCACGGCATTCGGGTTACAGCTTGTGTTCGGACGCACCGGCGAACGCATCGCGACCCAGATGTGCGTCAGCATCGCCGCCATCGCAGCCCTCGCCATTTTCAGCGGCAATTCCGGCATCATCAGCTTTGGGCATGCGGCCTTCATGGGGTTCGGGGCCTACGCCACGGGGCTGATGACCATGCCATCCGTGATCCAGCGCTCGCTTCTGCC
>JBCDKE010000086.1:0-11890 GCA_038747015.1 Pseudomonadota bacterium | reverse complement strand
GTTCAGGCGCGGTGACCGCGACGTTCAACGAAATCGAAAACGCGGACGTGGCCATCGCCATCGGCTGCAACCCGCTGGAAAACCATCCCGTAGCGGCGACGTATTTCAAACAGTTCACCAAGCGCGGCGGCAAGCTGATCGTCATGGACCCGCGCGGCCATGCCATGAAGCGCCACGCCGAGCACATGCTGCAATTCCGTCCCGGCGCGGATGTCGCGATGCTCAATGCGATCATGCACGTGATCGTCGAGGAAGGTCTCTACGACCAGCAGTATATCGAGGCCTACACCGAGAACTGGGAGGCCGAGAAAGAGCACCTCAAAGGCTTCCCGCCTGAAAAGATGCAGGAAATCTGCGGCATCGACGCCGAAGAGCTGCGCGCGGTGGCCCGGCTTTGGGCGACGTCAAAATCGGGCATGATTTTCTGGGGCATGGGTGTATCCCAGCACGTCCACGGCACCGACAACTCTCGCTGCCTGATTGCGCTGGCGCTTATGTGCGGCCATGTGGGGCGTCCGGGTACTGGGCTGCACCCGCTGCGCGGTCAGAACAACGTGCAAGGCGCGTCCGATGCGGGGCTCATCCCGATGTTCCTGCCGGATTATCAGAGCGTCATGGATGACGGCGTGCGCAGCGCGTTCACAGATGTCTGGGAAAGCGGCGACTTCTCGAACGAGAAGGGCCTTACCGTGACCGAGATCATGGATGCGGTCCACGAGGACAAGATCAAGGCGATGTATATCCTGGGTGAAAACCCGGCGATGTCGGACCCTGATGTCGAACACGCCCGGGACGCGCTGGCCAAGCTCGACCATCTGGTGGTGCAGGACATCTTTATCACTGAAACGGCGAACTACGCCGATGTTATCCTGCCAGCCTCCGCGCTCTACGAGAAATCCGGCACGGTCTCGAACACCAACCGCACAGTCCAGATGGTGCGGCCTGCGGTGGCCCCTCCCGGAGAGGCGCGGGAGGACTGGGCGATCCAGGTGGAACTGGCGCAGCGCTGTGGGCTGAATTGGACGTATACGCACCCGTCCGAGGTGTTCCACGAGATGACGCTGAACATGAAATCGCTCAGCAACATCACTTGGGAACGTCTGGAAGGTACGGCAGTGACCTATCCGTCGCTCACACCCGACGATCCGGGCCAGGCGGTGGTCTTTGGCGACGGCTTCCCGCGGCTTGAGGGCCGCGCGCGGTTCACGCCCGCCGCCGTGATCCCGCCCGATGACACGCCAGACGCCGAATATCCGATGATCCTGACCACGGGCCGCCAGCTCGAACACTGGCACACGGGGTCGATGACGCGCCGCGCCACTGTGCTCGACGCTGTGGAACCTGAAGCCAACTGTTCGCTTCACCCCGGCACGCTGAGACAGATGGGCGTGGAACCCGGAGACATGATCCGCCTGACAACCAAACGCGGCTCAATCGAGATCATGGCCCGCGCCGACCGCGCGGTGTCGCCCGATATGGTGTTCTTGCCCTTCGCCTTTGTTGAAGCGGCCGCCAATATCCTGACGAACCCTGCCATCGACCCCTATGGAAAGATCCCAGAATTCAAATACTCCGCCGTGCGCGTCGAGCCGGTCAAAGGAACTGCCAAGTCAATCGCAGCAGAGTAAGGATCGCGCCTAGGCGGTGGCCTTGCTGCGGTGGGGCAGCCAGACGATAAAACTTAGAACCACGGCGGTGGCAGAGACTATGGTCATCACGGTGCCCGGGAAGAAATTCACATAGCCGGGGAAGTCGACGAAGAGCAGGTAACCGATATCTGCGAGCCCGCCGACCATGGCCGTGACCCAAATCGCGGTCATGTTTTCCCGCCATATCAACACCGCGCCGATCACCGTAGCCACACCAAACCAGAGCAGATTCCACCCATGTTGGTTGAGGATGCCGCCCAGGGCGTCCGGGTAATCCCCCGCCAGCGATTCCGCTGGCACGGCATCCGCAATGGCCTGAATGCCGCCTGCCGCATCTGATGTTAGCACGATGACCCCGGCCAGCGCGTGAACCAGCCCCCAGATCACCCAGAGAATTGCGGCGGCCTTAAGAAGTGTGGATTGCGTGGATGTGAGCATTTGCGAACCTCCTCATAGCGACGTAGCGTCGGGGCGCATTGGGTAGGAATTTAGTGGACTGAGTCAACTAAAATGACTCGGGAGGACCTCAAAACATGGCGACGATCGAACTTGCGCTCTTGGTGGACCGGCTCATGCGGCGCATCCATGTTGGCCTGCAATCCCGCGCGGAAGAGTTCGACCCGCACAATGTCGGCCCCTGGGGCGGGATGGTCCTTTTGACGCTTTCCGACCACGATGGAATCGAGATCGGCGCGCTCGCGCGACATCTGGGGAGGGACAAATCGCAGGTCACAAGGACCCTCGCATCCCTCGAATCAAAGGGATTTATCAACCGCCCGGTCTCGCAAACAGACGGTCGCGTCAGGCATGTACGGCTGACCAAAGAGGGCCATGCAATGGTTGAGACGCTGGGAAAAGCTGTCGCCGAAAGCCTCGACCAGGCGCTGGGTCCGTTGGCTTCCACCGATCTAAAGGCCCTCGAAGAGATCCTCGAGAGAGGCCTGTCTAGGGTTTGATTGCCTATTAATTGAACACCTGTTCAAAAAAACAATTGACGGAACGTCAGGTTACGCCATTCTATGGGCATAGCCCTATAAGCCGCGCGTCGACGCGGCCTGGGCTGGGAGGAATATTTGTCGCAACCCGCTGCTACAGCTGCGTCCATGGAATCCGTGCCCGCGCTCCTTGCGCGCAATGCACGGTCTTTTGGCGAGCGCACCGCCTATCGTGAGAAAGAACTGGGCATTTGGCAGAGCTGGACCTGGGCCGAGACAGCGGTGGAGATCAAATCTCTGGCGCTGGGTCTGCTGACGCTGGGCGTCGCCAAAGGCGACCACGTCGCCATCATCGGACGCAACCGCCCCTATCTCTACTGGTCCATCGTCGCCGCCCAGAGCGTAGGCGCGGTGCCGGTACCGCTCTACCAGGACGCGGTGGGCGAAGAAGTGGCCTATGTGCTGGACCACTGCGCAGCCCGCTTCATCATCGCCGGGGATCAGGAGCAGGTGGACAAAGTCCTCGACATTCAGGACCGCCTCGAAGGGTTGGAGCATATCGTCTATCTCGACCCGCGCGGGATGCGGAAATACGACCATTCCAAACTGACCCAGTTTGAGAAATTGCAGGCGGCCGGGCGCGCCTCGGGTCTGGACAAGGAGTTGGAGGCACGTCGCTCCGCGCTGACCTATGACGACACCTGCGTGATGCTCTACACCTCAGGCACAACGGGCCGCCCGAAAGGCGTCGTGCTGTCGAACCGCAACATCATCGAAACCTCCAAGGCCTCCGCCGAATTCGACAGCCTCGCAGCAGGTGACGAGGTGCTCGCTTATCTGCCCATGGCGTGGGTCGGCGACTACATCTTTTCCATCGGTCAGGCCTACTGGACAGGTTTCTGCGTGAACTGTCCCGAAAGCGCCGAGACGGTGATGCACGACCTCCGCGAAATTGGGCCGACTTACTATTTCGCGCCACCGCGCGTGTTTGAGACCCAGCTCACGAGCGTCATGATCCGCATGGAAGACGCAGGCGCGTTCAAGCAGTGGCTGTTCAAGAAATTTATGGCCCGCGCGAAGACCGTGGGGCCAAAGCTGCTCGACGGCAAACCAGTGGGTTTGATAGATCGCGCCATGTATGCCCTGGGCGAATTCTTTGTCTTTGGTCCGCTCAAGAACACGCTGGGTCTCAGCCGCGTCCGCGTGGGCTACACGGCGGGAGAGGCCATTGGGCCTGAGATTTTCGATTTCTACCGCTCCCTCGGGATCAACCTCAAACAGCTCTACGGCCAGACCGAGGCCGGTGTGTTCATCACCCAGCAAAAGGACGACGAGGTACGCCCCGATACTGTCGGCACGCCCACGCCGGGGGTCGAGCTGCGTATCGATGACAGTGGGGAGGTTTTCTACCGCTCCCCCGGTGTTTTTGTGGAGTACTACAAGAATCCGGAGAGCACCGCCTCCACCAAGGATGCCGAGGGTTGGGTCGCCACGGGGGATGCCGGATTTATCGAGGAATCCACCGGCCATTTGCGGATCATCGACCGCGCCAAGGATGTGGGTAAAATGGCGAATGGCGCGTTATTCGCGCCGAAATATGTTGAAAACAAGCTGAAGTTCTTCCCGAATATCCTTGAGGCCGTGGTTTTGGGTAACGGTCGCGAGACTTGCACGGCTTTCATTAATATAGATCTCACGGCGGTCGGAAACTGGGCCGAACGCAACAACATCGCCTATGGCGGGTACCAGGAGCTCAGCCAGCACCCGCAGGTGCGCGAGGCGATCCGTGAGCACGTGGAGGAAGTCAATCGCTCCGTCGCCGGGGACGAGATGCTCAACGGCTGCCAGATCCACCGCTTCCTCGTTTTGCACAAAGAACTTGATGCCGATGACGGGGAGCTGACGCGGACCCGGAAAGTGCGTCGCCGGATCATCGAAGAGAAATATGAGGATCTGATCGCGGCGCTCTATGATGGGTCGAGTGAGGTGAGCACCGAGACCGAGGTGACCTATGAGGACGGCCGCAAGGGGTCGATCAAGGCGACGCTGGCTTTGATGGATGCCGCGACCGTGCCGGTGGATGTGAAGACACTGGAGGCGGCGGAATGATGGGACGACGCTCGGCTTCGCCATCGCCCCGCCCACCATCCCTTATGAACGGGGCTGTCCATGCTTGATCAATCCCAAGGTTACACCACCGCCGACGGACGCCAGATTGGCGGCGTGCTCATGGAGATGAAGAACATCACCCTGCGCTTTGGCGGCGTGACGGCGATCAAGGACATCTCCTTTGACATTCACGAGGGTGAGATTCGCGCCATCATCGGGCCGAACGGGGCTGGAAAGTCCTCGATGCTCAATGTGATCAGCGGGTTCTACACGCCCCAAGAGGGCGAGGTCTGGTATCACGGTGCCAAGCGTCCGCCGATGAAGCCCTACGAGGTAGCACGGCTGGGCGTGGCGCGGACATTCCAGAATATCGCGCTTTTCGAGGGCATGACCGTGCTCGACAATGTCATGACAGGGCGTCTCAACCACATGAAGGCGGGCATCCTGGCCCAGGCGATCTGGTGGGGTCGCGCACGGGACGAAGAGATCGAAAACCGCGAGCACGTGGAGCGGGTGATCGACTTCCTCGAGATCCAGTCGATCCGCAAGACACCTGTGGGGAGGCTGCCCTACGGTCTGAAAAAGCGCGTGGAACTGGCGCGGGCGCTGGCGGCAGAGCCGTCGCTCCTCCTGCTCGACGAACCCATGGCGGGGATGAACGTGGAGGAGAAAGAGGACATGAGCCGCTTTATCCTCGACGTGAATGACGAGTTTGGCACGACGATCGCGCTCATTGAGCACGATATGGGTGTGGTCATGGACCTGAGCGACCGGGTGGTGGTGATGGATTACGGCAAGAAGATCGGCGACGGCACGCCCGATGAGGTGCGTAACGACCAAACCGTGATCGATGCGTATTTGGGGGTGGAGCACTAGTCATGCTGACAGATATTTTCATCACCCCCTTTGCCGACATGTTCTCCGCCCCGGATTTCCTCCTTCAGGTGCTGTGGGAGGGGCTCGTGTCGGGCATTCTCTACGCGCTCATCGCGCTGGGTTTCGTCCTGATTTTCCGCTCGAGCCGCATTTTCAACTTTGCGCAGGGGATCATGGTGGTCTTTGCCGCGCTGACGCTGGTGGGGTTCCATTCCATGGGCGTGCCCGCCTGGATATCCGTGGCACTGACACTGGCTGTAATGCTGGCGCTGGCGGTGTCGATTGAACGGATCGTGCTGCGTCCGCTGGTGGGGCAGCCGGATATCATCCTCTTTATGGCGACCATCGGGATCACGCTGTTCCTCATTGGATTTGGCGAGATCATCTTTGGCGGCGAGAACAAGCAGATGATCACCTCAGAGCTGGGCATTCCCACGGATTCCATCGTTTTGGAACCATTCGGCGGATTGCTCATCCTCGAGCAGCAGGATGTGACCGCCGTGACGGCGGCGGCGCTGCTCGTGGTCGGGCTCTTGGCCTTCCTGAACTACACTCGTATGGGCCGCGCGGTGCGGGCGCTAGGCGATGACAGCCAGGCGGCGCTTTCCGTCGGGATATCGCTTCAGACAATCTGGGTGCTGGTCTGGTTCATCGCAGGGATCATCGCGCTGGTGACCGGGATCGCCTGGGGCAGTCGCGCGGGCGTCTCCTTTGCGCTGGAGGTTATCGCCTACAAAGCACTGCCGGTGCTGATGCTGGGCGGGTTGGAAAGTATCTCAGGTGCCATCATCGGGGGGCTGATGATCGGCATGCTAGAGAAACTCTTTGAGATTTACTGGGGCCAGCCTCTCATGGGTGGTGGTACCGAGGCGTGGTTCGCCTTTGTGCTGGCGCTGGTGGTGTTGCTCTTCCGTCCGCAGGGCCTCTTTGGGGAGAAAATCATTGAGCGCGTTTGAGGTCATGGCAACGAAGTCCTTCAAGGACTTCGGTCCGATTTCTTTCAAAGAAATCGGGGGTGTGTGGTGATGCAGCAGATCTGGATACTGCTTTTGGTGATGGGGGCTGCGGCGAATTTCTATATCGCGTGGCTCGCCTATAACGACGGGGAAATGGGGCAGGTGGCCACGGCCGTCGGTTTGGCCGCCTTATGTGGCTTCGTCGCGTATCTCCGGATCAGACAGGCGGAGAAGAAGTGATGGCCGCCATGTTTCCCCCGCGCATGCAGCGCGTTCTTGCCTTTCTTGCCGCTTTCCTTTGCCTTTCCATGGCCTGTTTGGCCGGGCTGCTTTTTTCAGCGTCTTGGAGCGATCTGGCGTTCAGAGGCCGGGACTCGATACAGGCGCCGGACGCGATTTTCGCCATGAGGTTCTACGGCGGTGTCGGCGTGGCGCTCCTTGCTCTCGCTATTTTCGCTCTCTGGAAAGGGGTCCGAAGCTGATGCTCTATCGCACCGCAGGTCAGTTCAAGACGTCCTACAAGGCCGATCAGGCGCTTTTCCCTGTGCGGCAGGATGCGTTTCTCCTGACAATCATCCTCGTTTTCGCCTGGGTGATTTTTCCACTCACCGCGTCCGAATTCGCGTTCCAGACCCTGTTAATCCCGATCCTGATCTATTCGCTGGCCGCGATGGGGCTGAATATCCTCACGGGCTATGCGGGGCAGCTCAGCCTGGGCACCGCCGCCTTCATGGGCGTTGGGGCCTATGCCTGCTACAAGCTGATCGCGATCATGGACCCGATCCTCGCGATCCTCCTGAGCGGTGTCTTTAGCGCGGGCATCGGTGTTGTCTTCGGTATCCCGTCACTGCGCATCAAGGGGTTCTACCTCGCCATCGCCACGCTGGCGGCGCAGTTCTTCCTCGTCTGGCTCTTTGAAAAATGGGCCTGGCTCTACAACTACAACGCCTCCGGCGCGATCCAGGTGCCCAACCTGACTTCCTTCGGCGTCTTCGTCACCGGGCCGCAGGCCACGTCCGTGACGCAGTACTACGTGATCCTGGCCATCGTCACCGTCATGACGATCTTGTGCATCAATCTCACCCGCGGCACGCTGGGCCGTACCTGGAAGGCCACGCGCGACATGGACATCGCCGCAGAGCTTATTGGCATAAACCTAATGCGCTCCAAGCTCACCGCCTTTGCGATCTCGTCTTACGTTGTCGGCGTCGCCGGGGCGATGTTCGTCTTCATGTGGCGGGGCGCGGCGGAACCGAACCTCTTCGACATCCCGCTCAGCTTCCAGATTCTCTTTATCGCGATCATCGGTGGGCTGGGATCGATCCTCGGCAATTATCTGGGCGCGATCCTGATTGTGGGTCTCCCGGTGGTGCTCAACACCGTGCCCGAACTCATGGGGCTTGAGATTAAATCCGCCACCGTCGAACATATAAACATCATGATCGTGGGTTCGCTCATCATCTTTTTCCTCATTATCGAGCCGCACGGATTGGCCCGCCTCTGGGCGCTGATCCGCGAGAAGCTCATCATCTGGCCAGTCCCTCACTAGAAAGGGGAGCCCATCCAAAACCCGTGCAATCTCAGGGAGGAGACGCACCATGAAGCACTTTACGAAACTGACCGCTGCGGCGGTTCTGGCTGTCACCGGCGTGGCGGCAGCGGCGGAAAGCCTTTACGTCCCGAACCTCAGCTACCGGACCGGGCCCTTTGCCTCGACCGGCATCCCGCTGATGAACGGGCAGAAAGACTACATGGAGATGCTCAACGCCCGCGACGGCGGTATCGGCGGCGTCAAGATCGACTTCGAGGAATGCGAAACCGGCTATTCCACCGAGAAGGGCGTCGAATGCTACGAGCGCACCAAAGGTGAGGCGATCGTGACCCAGCCCTGGTCCACTGGCATCACGCTGCAGGTCCTGCCTAAAACCAACGTGGACGAAATTCCGATCCTCGCGCCCGGCTACGGCTTCTCACCCATGGCCGATGGCAAGACTTTCCAGTGGGCGTTCAACGTGCCCGGTGGCTATTGGGACGCGGCCGACATGATCGTCCAGTATCTCGAAGGTCAGGACGGCGGTGTCAGCGGCAAGAAGATCGCCTTTCTCCACCTCGACCACCCCTACGGTAAAGAGCCGCTGCCGCTGCTGAACAGCCTCGCGGAAGAGAAGGGATTTGAGCTTCTGCCGATCCCGGTCGGTCTCAACGAGATGCAGAACCAGTCCGCGCAGTGGCTGCAGGTGCGCCGCGAACGTCCGGACTACGTCGTCATGTGGGGCTGGGGCGCGATGAACGCGGGCGCCATCACCGAGGCCGTAAAAACCAAGTTCCCGATGGAGAACTTTATCGGTGTCTGGTGGTCTGGTCAGGATGCTGACCTGCGCCTCGTGGGTGACGAAGGCGTCGGCTACAAGTCGATCTCATGGTCCTTCCCGAACCCGGATGCTGGCGTTCATGCTGACATCAAGGAACACGTGGTGGACGCGGGCAAATCGCTGTCGAACGCCGAAGAAATGGGCGGCGTTTTCTATAATCGCGGCCTCGTGATGTCGATGATCCTGGCAGAAGGCATTGCCACCGCCCAGGCCGAGTACGGTGAGGCAATGATCACGCCCGCGCAGCTGCGCTGGGGGCTTGAGAACCTCAACATCACGGCAGAGCGTCTGGAAGAGCTCGGGATGACCAATATGGTGCCGCCTTTCTCCACATCCTGCGCGAACCACACCGGTCATGCAGGGGGCTGGATGCTGGAATGGGATGGCGAGAAATTCGCGAAAGTCTCTGACCAGCTGACCCCGCGCGTGGATGCGTACAAGCCGCTGCTCGAGGGCAGCGCGGCTGAATACGCTGCCGCGAACGAGCCGTGGGCCGTCAACGAAGACTGCAACGCCGAGAGCTGATTGCAAACGCCCGGCGGCGGGAGGCCGCCGCCGGGATTTAAGTATTTCTGAAACAAAGAAGGTGGGGCTTCATGCTCGACGGCGCCGAGACCAAAGAGACACTGCTCGAGGTCAACAATATTGAGGTGATCTATAATCACGTGATCCTCGTTCTGAAGGGCGTCTCGCTGAGCGTGCCTAAGGGCGGGATTACCGCGCTTTTGGGCGGCAACGGCGCGGGTAAGACAACCACGCTCAAGGCCATTTCGAACCTGCTCCACAACGAACGGGGCGAGGTCACCAAGGGCGCGATCAGCTATCGCGGCGAGCGCGTGCAGAGCCTCAATCCCGCGGCGCTTGTGAAAAAGGGCGTCGTGCAGGTCATGGAAGGTCGGCACTGCTTTGCCCATCTGACCGTCGAAGAGAACCTTCTAACCGGGGCCTATACGCGCCGCGACGGTGCCAAGGCCGTGGCTGACGATCTGGAGCTGGTCTACCGCTATTTCCCACGTCTGAAGGAGCGCCGCAAAGCGCAGGCGGGCTACACCTCGGGCGGCGAGCAGCAGATGTGCGCCATCGGACGCGCGCTGATGTCCCGGCCCGAAACCATCCTGCTGGACGAGCCCTCTATGGGCCTTGCGCCGCAGCTGGTGGAAGAGATCTTTGGCATCGTCAAAGACCTTAACGAAAAGGAGGGCGTCAGTTTCCTCCTCGCTGAACAGAACACCAATGTGGCGCTGCGCTTTGCGCATTACGGCTACATTCTGGAAAACGGCCGCGTCGTCATGGACGGCCCCGCCGCCGAGCTGCGCGAGAACCCGGATGTGAAGGAATTCTATCTCGGCGTCTCGGAGGAAGGCCGCAAATCCTTCCGCGATGTGCGCAGCTACCGCCGCCGCAAACGCTGGCTATCGTGAGCTTCGAGCTCGTCGAGCCCGACAACGAGGTCTTCGCCGACTACGTGTCGCGCTTTGCAGAATACAATGCAGGTCTCTCCGGCTGGAGTATGCAGACGTTCAGCCTAGTCCAGCGTGACGGCGATCGCATCGTCGCGGGGGTGCGCGGCCATGTCTATCTCGGCGCTTTGGAGGTTTCGGGCCTGTGGCTGGATGAGGACGTGCGGGGCAGTGGCCTCGGCGCGCGGCTCTTGGCATCGCTGGAGGCTGAGGCCCGGCGGCGTGGGGCTAGGCGCGCGACGCTCTGGACTTACTCATGGCAGGCGCAGGTTTTCTATGAGAAGCAAGGGTATCGCGAATACGGCCGTTTCAATTACCCCGACGGCCACGCGCGGATTGATATGCAAAAGGAACTGTGATGCGCGCAGCATGGTATGAGAGATTTGGTCCGGCAACTGAGGTGCTGGAGCTCGGCGAGATGGACGCCCCCGAGCCTAAACCGGGCGAGGTGCTGATCCGCCTCCATGCCTCAGGCATCAATCCGTCTGATGTAAAGCTTCGCGCTGGTGCGCGCCCGGGAGCCACCATGGCCTATCCGCGGGTGATCCCGCATTCCGACGGTGCGGGCGTTGTCGTCTCGGGCGACGGGTTCAACACTGGTGACCGGGTCTGGGTCTGGAACGCGAACTGGCAGCGCGCCTTTGGCACGGCGGCGGAATATGTCTCGCTGCCCGCCGATCAGGTCGCACTCTTGCCCGAAGGCACCAGCTTTGCCGAAGGCGCATGTCTGGGGATCCCGGCGATGACAGCCTGGTACGCACTCGATGGGATCAGGGCAGGCGATACCGTGCTTGTGACCGGGGGTGCTGGCACCGTGGGGCGCTATGCCTGTCAGATGGCGAAACTCCTAGGCGCGCGGGTTCTGACTACGGTGTCCTCGGCCGAAAAGGCGGCGCATTCGGGGGGCGAGGAATGGATCAATTACCGCGAGGTCGATGTGGCCGAGGCGGTGATGGAGAAAACTGGCGGGCAGGGCGTCGATCGCATTGTCGATGTCGATTTCGCCGCGAACCAGAATGTGGCCGTGGCCTGCCTGAAGCCTGGCGGTACCGTCGCCACCTATGCGTCGGCCTCGCAGATGGTGCCCGAACTGCAGTTCTACCCGCTCATGTTCAAAAACATCACGCTGCGGATGCTGATCGTCTATCAGCTGACGGGCGAGGCACGCAGACGAGGCACCGCAAAGGTCAACGAATGGTTGGCTAGTGGCGCAATAAGCCACGCCGTGGTTCCGGGGGGAACGCTGGATGACATCGCATCTGCCCATGACAGGGTTGCCACGGGCGACAAGATGGGCACGGTGGTGATTGATATCTAACGCATAGCGGAGGCCCCCATGCGCATCGTTCTTGCAATTTTGATCTCGACAATTGGCATCATGGCTACGGCACAAGAGGTGCTGCGCGAAGAAATACGGCGCGTTCCGGTGCCGGGCTCTGACACGATGGAAGTTGTCGTCATGAAGCTCACGATTGAACCAGGCGCTACGATGCCCTTGCATTCGCATAACGGCGACGAGCACACAGTCGTCAT
>JBCDKE010000085.1:0-11974 GCA_038747015.1 Pseudomonadota bacterium | reverse complement strand
TATCTCGACGTGCACTACGTGCCGGGTACCGGTGAAATACTGATATTTACCGCGGGCCTTATTGGCGGCGGGCTCGGTTTCTTGTGGTACAACGCGCCACCGGCTGCAGTCTTTATGGGCGATACGGGCTCGCTTGCGCTGGGCGGCGCCCTCGGCGCCATCGCAGTCGCCACAAAACACGAGATCGTCCTTGCGATCGTGGGAGGTGTCTTCGTGGTCGAGGCGCTCAGCGTCATCATTCAGGTGGCCTACTTCAAGAGCACCGGTAAGCGCATCTTCCTGATGGCGCCGATCCACCATCACTACGAGAAGAAGGGCTGGGCGGAACCACAAATCGTGATCCGATTTTGGATCATCTCTCTAATCCTCGCCATGATCGGACTGGCGACGCTGAAAGTCCGCTGAGGCTGGGTAAGCCCCTGCTTCCGCCGGCCCGCTAACCACTTGCGTGTGCGGCGTCGAGCGAGGCAATGTCTGAACCAAAGAAAGGGTAGGGCATGATCACCGCCACGGGCTTCCATGGAAAACAAGTTGCCGTTTTGGGACTGGGTCGTTCGGGCCTATCAGTTGCCCGTGCTCTAGAGGCTGGCGGCGCGGATGTGATTTGCTGGGACGATGGGGCCGCTGCCCGGGAGAGGGCCGAGGCTGAAGGTCTTTTCATCGAGGATCCGCGCAAGGGCGACACCATGGGCGGCTTGGCGTGCCTTGTGACTTCCCCTGGCATTCCTCACCTCTATCCCAAACCACATCCAGTAATAGCGGCGGCAATGGCTGCCGGGATTCCAGTGGACAACGATATCGGGCTCTTTTTCCGGGCATTCGCGTCCGAAGGATGGACGCATTTTGACACCTTTCCCCGTATCGTCGCCGTTACCGGGTCGAACGGGAAATCGACGACGTCGGCATTGATCCACCACATCCTGGAAAGCGCGGGTCACCGGGCACAGCTTGCGGGTAACATAGGGCGCGGGGTCTTTGATCTAGACCCAGCTGAAGACGGTGAAGTGGTGGTGCTGGAGCTTTCCTCCTACCAAACCGAGCTTGCCCGTTCGTTGACGCCTGACGTCGCCGTTTTCACCAATCTCACACCGGATCATCTGGATCGCCACGCAGGCAATGGTGGCTATTTCGCTGCAAAAAGGCGTCTTTTTTCCGAAGGTGGACCAGATCGCGCTGTCATTGGTGTGGACGAGGCCGAGGGGCAGTACCTTGCCATGGAACTGAGCGCTGGCCCCGCAGATGATCGCGTGATCCGGGTGGCTACCACGAAGCTTTCCGGCCCTGGCTGGCACGTCACGGCACGCAAGGGATTTCTGTCGGAGCACCGAAAGGGACGTCAGGTCGCCTCCATCGATTTGCGCGATTTTGCGTCGCTGCCCGGTGCCCATAACCACCAAAACGCCTGCGCGGCCTATGCGGCCTGTCGGGCGCTTAACATCGCGCCACGCGATATCGAGGCCGCATTTTCAAGTTTTGCAGGGCTGCCGCACCGTTCCCAGCTCATCGCCGAAGAAAATGGCATCAGGTTCGTGAATGACAGCAAGGCCACCAATGTCGATAGCGCCGCCAAGGCGCTTCAGGCCTTCAAGAACATTCGCTGGATTTGCGGCGGGTTGCAGAAGGAGGGCGGGCTAGAGGGGCTGCACGCCCATCTGGGCAGTGTTGAAAAGGCCTATGTGATCGGGCGCGAGGCGGAAGCCTTTGCTCTGGGTCTTCCTGATGTGTCAGCGTCGATCTGTACGACCATGGCCGAGGCGGTAACCCAGGCTATTGCAGATGCGCAGCCCGGCGACACGGTGCTCCTTGCTCCGGCGGCGGCGAGTTTCGATCAATACGATAGTTTCGAGGCGCGCGGGAACGATTTCATCGCTCTTGTGGAGGCGCTGCGCTAGGTGGCGCGACTGGCCGCGATGGCCTGACCAGCTGCCCAGCCGGATGACCACGCCCATTGAAAGTTGTACCCGCCAAGCCAGCCGGTGACGTCCACGGCCTCGCCGATGATGTAGAGACCCGGTACGGATTTGGCCTCCATGGTTTTGGACGACAGGGCGCCTGTTTCGATGCCGCCCAGAGTGACCTCCGCAGTCCTGTACCCTTCGGTCGCGCCAGGGCGCAGACGCCAGCATGAGAGCCTGTCGGTAACCTCTTCGACCCGTCGGTCGGACATGTCGCCCACTCGGTCTTTGAGTGGGTCGCCTAAATCGCCGTCAGCCAGGTGATCTACCAACCTAGCCGGCAGCATATCAGCCAGCACCGTGGTCAGTTGCTTTTTCCCCTGGTCCTTTCGCGCGGCCTTTAGTTGCCCCGAGACATCCGTGCCTTCGGTGAGATCGACGACGATCTCTTCGCCTTCCCGCCAATAAGATGAGATTTGCAGCATCGCCGGGCCGGATAGCCCGCGATGGGTAAAAAGCATCGCTTCCTCAAACGACGCCCGCCCGTTGGCCGCGCGCACGTGTGCAGACACGCCAGAGATCCCAGCGAAGCGTCCATCGGGGAACGTGAACGGGACGAGCGCGGGTCGGGTATCGGTCACCGGCAACCCAAACCGCGCCGCCACCTCATAGGCAAATCCTGTCGCGCCCATCTTGGGGATCGACTTGCCGCCAGTGGCGAGCACCAGCGCGCGGCAGGTCACGTCCACATCGCGCCCCTCGCGTTCGAGCCTAAGCGCATAGCCAACATCGGTCTTGTTCAGCTCCTTCACCGATGTTTGCAGCCAGAGCTTGGCCGCGCCCATTTCGGCTTTTAGCATCTCGATGATCTGTTTGGATTTACCGTCGCAAAAGAGCTGGCCCAGCGTTTTCTCATGCCAAGCGATGCCGTGGCGGTCGACCATCTCGATGAAGTCCCACTGGGTGTAGCGCGCGAGCGCCGATTTGGCGAAATGCTCATTTGCTGAGATGAACCGCGAGGGCTCCACCCCCAGATTGGTGAAATTGCAGCGCCCACCGCCGGATATGCGGATTTTCTCGCCGGGATTGCGCGCGTGATCGATTACTAGCGCACCGTCGCCCAGGCCCGCCGCGCACATCATCCCCGCCGCCCCGGCACCCAATATGACGCAATCAACATGCATGGCCGCTGCCTGCCCCAAGACAGGCCTGTTTCCAAGCCTTTTTCCTAGCAGGAGCGGGGGTTTGCGGGTATACTCGCATTCAGACCGCGCAAAGCGGCACGAATAGGCAGGCAGTAGACTCATGACAGAGATGGTTCATGGCGCAATCCCCGTTGCGTCCACCGATCCAATCCTTCCCCGCTGGTGGCGAACGCTCGATAAATGGAGCGTCGCTTTCGTCTTTGGTCTCTTTGGTATCGGCATGCTGTTGGGGCTCGCAGCGTCGCCGCCATTGGCCGCCAAAAACGGTTTTGCTGCGTTTCACTATGTCGAGCGTCAGGCGGTCTTTGGCGCCATGGCGTTGGTGGCGATGCTGATTACTTCGATGATGTCGCCCAACCTCGTTCGGCGTCTGGCGGTGCTGGGCTTTGTTGCGGCCTTTATCGCGCTGGCGCTGCTGCCGTGTTTCGGTACTGATTTCGGGAAGGGGGCCACGCGCTGGTATTCGCTGGGCTTTGCCTCCGTTCAGCCGTCTGAATTTCTAAAGCCCGGATTTATTGTCACCGCGGCGTGGCTTCTGGCAGCGAGCCAGGAAATCCACGGCCCCTCCGGACGTAGCTACTCCTTTGGTCTTGCCGTTATCATCGCCTTCCTTCTGGCGATGCAGCCAGATTTCGGTCAGGCCTGTCTCGTGCTCTTTGGCTGGGGTGTGATGTATTTCGTGGCTGGGGCGCCGATGTTGCTATTGGTCTTTATGGCCGGTCTCGTCGTTGCCGCTGGCACTCTGGCCTATAGCCAGTCCGAACATTTCGCCCGTCGCATCGACGGTTTCCTCAGCCCCGATGTCGATCCAACGACGCAGCTGGGCTACGCTACCAACGCGATCCGCGAGGGCGGCTTCTTCGGCGTGGGTGTGGGCGAAGGCTCTGTGAAATGGTCGCTGCCGGATGCCCATACTGATTTCATCATCGCTGTGGCGGCGGAAGAGTACGGCATGGTGCTCGTCCTTACGATCATCGTGCTCTACGCAGCGCTTGTGGCTCGTGCGTTGATCCGCCTGATGAAAGAGCGAGATCCTTTCATCCGCCTCGCCGGCACCGGCCTCGCCGCCATGTTCGGCGTTCAGGCCATGATCAACATGGGCGTGGCCGTTCGGCTTCTCCCGGCGAAAGGCATGACGCTGCCATTCGTGAGCTACGGTGGGTCATCCCTTATTGCGGGTGGCATTGCACTGGGCATGCTCTTGGCCTTTACCCGCTCGCGACCCCAAGGCGACATTGGCGATATTCTGAAAGGGCACACCCGGTGAGCAAACTCCTGGTAATGGCGGCGGGCGGTACTGGCGGACATATGTTCCCAGCCCAAGCTCTGGCGGAGGAGATGCTGGAGCGCGGCTGGCAGGTCAAACTGATGACCGACCCGCGCGGGGCACGCTACACCGGTGCCTTTCCGGACGGTGTCGAGATTGAAACTCTATCCTCGGCCACCTTTGCCCGCGGTGGCATCGCGGCCAAGGCCGGGGTTCCGTTCAAAATCGCGGGCGGTATTGCCTCTGCCCTGTCGAAGTTCCGCAAGATGAAACCGTCGGCCGTCATCGGCTTTGGCGGCTACCCGTCAATACCGGCCATGGGGGCAGCGACGCTGCTTAAGCTACCGCGCCTTATCCATGAACAAAATGGCGTCCTGGGGCGCGTGAACCAGCTTTTTGCCACGCGCGTGGATGCGGTTGCTTGCGGCACATGGCCCACCGACCTGCCTGAAGGCGTAGAAGGTGTGGACATCGGCAACCCGGTGCGCGGCGCAATCCTCGCACGCGAAGGGGCACCTTACATTCCGCCCGGTGAATACCCGATGCAGGTATTGGTTTTGGGCGGTTCCCAGGGTGCGCGCATCCTTTCGGACATTGTCCCCCCGGCTATCGCGGCGCTGCCCCATGAAATCCTGACCCACTTGCGGGTCAGCCATCAGGCGCGGGAAGAAGATCTGGTCAGGGTTGAGACCTATTACGCCGATCACGGCGTCACGGCGGATGTCCAACCTTTTTTTGCAGACGTTCCTGCGCGGCTCAGCGAGGCCCAGCTACTCGTCTCGCGCTCTGGAGCTTCTACAGTCGCTGATGTGAGCGTTATTGGGCGCCCTTCGATTTTCGTACCGTTTGCCGCTGCCACTGCTGATCACCAGACGGCCAACGCGCGTGCATTGGGCGAGGTCGGTGCCGCTACCATCATTCAAGAAGAGGACCTGGAGGTCGCTCCCCTTACGGAAGAATTGACGGCGATCCTCAGTGACCCTAAACGCGCCACTTCCATGGCACACGCCGCCCTCGCAACAGGAAAACCCGACGCCACCGAACGCCTCGCTGCCCTGGTGGAAAAGATCGCAGGAACCAACGCATGAACGCCGCAACCAAGCTTCCGGGGGACGTGGGCCCCATCCATTTCGTCGGTATCGGCGGTATTGGCATGTCTGGCATCGCTGAGGTGCTTCTGAACCTCGGCTATACGGTGCAGGGTTCTGATCTGAAGCGGTCGAAAATCACGGACCGGTTGGCAAAGAGCGGTGCCCTGATCTTTGAAGGTCAACGCGCTGAAAACCTGGAAAATGCCGAGGTCGTTGTGATCTCATCAGCGATCAAGCCGGGGAATGCTGAGCTGGACGAGGCCCGCCGCCGCGGCCTGCCTGTCGTCCGCCGGGCCGAGATGCTGGCCGAGCTTATGCGCCTGAAATCCAATATCGCGGTCGCTGGTACCCACGGGAAAACGACAACGACGACGATGGTTGCCACGCTGCTGTCCCACGGCGATTTCGATCCAACCGTTATCAATGGCGGGATCATCCACGCGTTCGGATCGAACGCGCGCACCGGGCAGGGCGAATGGATGGTGGTGGAGGCCGACGAATCTGACGGCACGTTCAACCGCTTGCCTGCAACCATCGCCATCGTGACCAATATCGATCCCGAGCATATGGAGCACTGGGGCACCGAGGAGGCACTGCATCAGGGCTTTCTCGAGTTCGTGGGCGGCATCCCGTTCTACGGGCTGGCCGTGTGCTGCACTGATGATCCCGACGTGCAGGCACTGGTGGGGCGTATCACAGACCGTCGCGTGGTGACCTATGGCTTCAACGCACAGGCGGATGTGCGCGCGGTGAACCTGACTTACAAGCAAGGCATCGCCCATTTCGATGTGGCGCTGCAGGCCGATGAGATGGTCGTTGAGGGGCTGACCCTGCCGATGCCGGGGGACCACAACGTTTCTAACGCACTCAGCGCCATCGCCGTGGCGCGCCATCTGGGCATGAAAGCCGAAGAAATCCGCGTGGCGTTGGAAAACTTCAAAGGCGTGAACCGGCGCTTTACCAAAGTGGGCGAAGTTAACGGGGTCACCGTGATCGACGACTACGGTCACCACCCGGTAGAAATCGCCGCTGTGCTCAAAGCAGCGCGGCAGGCCACAGAGGGTCGTATCATCGCCGTGCACCAGCCGCACCGATACACGCGTCTATCGTCGCTCTTTGACGAGTTCTGCACCTGCTTCAATGACGCTGACGTCGTGGCTATCGCTGAGGTATTCGCCGCCGGCGAAGACCCCATTGAGGGCGCGTCGCGCGATGATCTGGTTGCGGGGCTCATCCGGTCCGGTCATCGCCACGCACGCGCAATAGAAAACGAGGCCGATCTTGTCCGGCTGGTGAAAGAACAAGCCAAAGACGGCGACATGGTCGTTTGCCTTGGGGCCGGTACCATCAGCGCCTGGGCCAATAGCCTGCCCGAAAATCTCTAGGATTGTAGTATGTCGAGTATCATTGCCGCCTGTCTCTGGCTCATCCTTGCAAATATCCGGGCCTTGTTTCCGTCTGCTGACGATCATTGGCGCTTTGCCTATGTCATGATTGCTGTCGGCATTCCGATTTTGGGCTGGGTGACCTATGATCATGGGCCGTGGGTGGGGCTTCTGCTCCTTGCTGCAGCGACGTCCGTCTTGCGTTGGCCGCTGGTTTACCTTTGGCGATGGATGCGCGCACGGGTCTGAGGTCGCCAACGACAATAAGCTTTTGCGCGGGAGCAAAGCAGTGCAAAACTCGTGCCAGTCCGAGCAGGAGCCATTAATGCAGTTTCCCGAAACGCGGGGTCGTTTGACGCCTGGAAAGTCACTTGCTGATCTTACCTGGCTGCGCGTGGGAGGGCCTTGCGAGGCGCTTTTTCAGCCTGCGGATCTCAAGGATCTTTGCGATTTTCTGCGGGCCTTGCCGGAGGACGTGCCGGTTTTCCCTCTCGGCGTTGGGTCCAACCTGATCGTCCGCGACGGTGGTTTGCGCGCGGTGGTGGTTAAGTTAGGTCGCGGATTCAACGGGGTGGAAATAAACGGTCAGGAAGTCACCTGTGGCACCGCCGCGCTCGACGCGATCGTTGCTCGTAAGGCGGCAGATGCGGGCATCGATTTGACCTTCTTACGCACCATTCCCGGCTCAATAGGCGGCGCGGCGCGGATGAATGCCGGGTGCTATGGCACCTACACCGCTGATGTCTTCGTTTCGGCCGAGGGTGTCACCCGAAGCGGCGAGGTCGTCAGGCTGGCGCCGCAAGACATGAAATTCTCCTATCGCCAGACGGAACTTGCCCCCGATCTGATCCTCACGTCGGTGACCCTGCGCGGGCCTAAGGCTGATCCTCCGGAGCTCAAGGATCGCATGGCCCGGCAGCTGGCCAAACGCGATGAAACCCAGCCAACAAAGGATCTTACGGCCGGTTCTACATTCAGAAATCCCGCCGGATTTTCCTCCACGGGTCGCGATGACGACACCCACGAGCTCAAGGCCTGGAAGGTCATCGACGACGCGGGAATGCGTGGTGCCAAGATCGGTGCCGCCCAGATGAGCCCCAAACATTCTAACTTCCTGATCAACACTGGAGGGGCCACCGCCGCCGATCTCGAAGGATTGGGCGAAGAAGTGCGAAAAAAGGTTTACGAAAACAGCGGCATAAAGCTAAAGTGGGAAATCATGAGGGTCGGCGAACCGGTCCCGGACACAGGCGCGTAAACACGCATAACAATAGTTGATTTCCACCGCATGTACGGTGGGAGCGAGAGGCAGTAGAAGGGCATGTCGAGCAGGGCATCCCAGAAAGTGGCCGTTTTGATGGGCGGTCCATCCGCAGAGCGCGAGGTTTCGCTCTCCTCCGGCCGTGGCTGCGCTGAAGCGCTGCGCGGCGAGGGTTATGACGTTGTCGAAATCGACGCGAATGAAACCGTTTTCGTCAAGTTGGCGGAAGAGCAGCCGGATGTAGTCTTCAACGCGCTTCATGGGCGATGGGGCGAGGATGGTGCCATTCAAGGCATTCTTGAGTGGATGCGCATTCCTTATACGCATTCTGGCATCCTTTCTTCGGCCTTGGCGCTGGATAAGCAGCTTTCCAAAGAGGCGTTTCAGCGGGTGGGCCTTCCTGTTGTGCAAAGTATCCTCGAGGATTCAGCGCGTGTTCGCCGCGAACACGTGATGGTGCCGCCATATGTGGTGAAGCCTAATAACGAAGGCTCCTCTGTGGGGATTTACATTGTTCATGAGGCTGCAAACGGCCCACCGCAGCTATCCGATGACATGCCTCAGACCGTGATGGTCGAGGCCTTTGCGCCTGGAAGGGAACTGACAGTATCTGTTCTTGGGGAGCAAGCGCTAACGGTAACAGACATCCTCACGGATGGCTGGTATGATTACGAGGCGAAGTATGCCGCAGGTGGCTCGCGTCACGTGCTGCCAGCAGATGTGCCGGCAGAAGTATTTCAGGCTTGCCTCGATTACGCCGTTGCGGCGCACAAAGTGCTGGGTTGCCGGACGCTCAGCCGAACGGATTTTCGTTGGGATGAAAGTAAAGGGCTCGACGGGCTGGTACTGTTGGAGACGAACACCCAACCCGGGATGACGCCAACGTCCCTGACACCCGAACAGGCTGAACACTGTGGCATCAGTTTTGGAGCCCTCTGCCGGGCATTGGTGGAGGACGCGTCATGCGATCGCTGAGGTTCGACCCCAATAGCCGCTGGGGCTACCGGCTACAGCGTATCTGGCTCACGCCGTTTTTTAGGAGTCTGCTGAGGACAGGGATCCCCTGTGCCATCGCGCTGGTAGCGATCCATTCCTACATTTCGCAGCCTCATGTTCAGCAGACGATGGTCGAAGCCGCACGAGACCTGAAAGCGTCGATCCATGAACGGCCTGAATTCATGGTGCGCCTGCTCGCAGTCGAGGGTGCCAACCCCCAGGTGGCTGAAGATATTCGTGCGAACATCCACCTTGATTTCCCTCTTTCGTCTTTCGATCTGGACCTTGATGCCTTGCACAAGCAAGTGACCGAGCTGCCGCCAGTACAAGAGGCAACACTACGCGTGCGCCCCGGCGGAGTTCTTGAAATCGGTGTCGTTGAAAGGGTGCCGGCGCTTGTCTGGCGCAACAAGGAAGGCTTGGGGCTTTTGGACGTAGATGGCGTCCGCATCACTAACATAGAAGCGCGGTCAGACCGCCCTGAATTGCCACTCGTTGTCGGGGCGGGTGCAGATAAAAACGTCACAGAGGCGCTGGATCTTGTGCGTGCAGCCGCGCCGATTGCCTCGCGCCTAAGAGGTCTCCAGCGCGTAGGTGAGCGACGCTGGGATGTCGTCCTCGACCGCAATCAAATCATTCAACTGCCCGAGAACGGGGCGGTGCGCGCATTGGAGCGGGTGATCTTGCTCGATAGTGCACAGGATTTACTGGCCCGCGACGTTAGCCATATCGACCTGCGCAATGCGCGTAGGCCTACGTTGCGGCTCGTGCCAAGCAGCCTGGAAGAGCTGCGTAAAATCAGAGGGATGGAGCTTGGAGTTAACTTTGATGAGTGACCTTTATTCGGCGCAAAGAGCCATGCGCAACATGCGTAAAGCAGCCATGCAACGCGGCGTTATCGCCATCCTTGACGTTGGTACCTCCAAGATCGCCTGCCTCGTCCTTCGCTTCGACGGCCCTGACCAGTTCCGGGAACAGGATGGGTTGGGTTCGATGGCAGGGCAGTCTGCATTCAGGGTCATCGGCGCGGCGACAACGCGGTCGCGCGGCGTGCGCTTTGGTGAAGTCGACGCTATGGCCGAAACCGAACGCGCTATACGCACCGCGATCCAAGCTGCGCAGAAAATGGCGAACGTGCGCGTCGACCACGTAATCGCAAGCTTTGCTGGTGCCGAACCTCGATCGTATGGTCTCAATGGCGAAATAGAGCTCAACGCCGAATTGGTAACTGAAGAAGAAGTCAGTCGGTGTTTGGCGTCCTGCGACGTCCCGGACTATGGGGCAGGGCGCGACGTGCTCCACGCGCAACCCGTGAATTTCGCCCTTGATCACCGGTCCGGCCTGGGTGATCCGCGCGGGCAGATGGGCAATCGGCTGGCCGCCGACATGCACATGCTCACTGTTGACAGCGTCGCGGTGCAGAATTTGGCCTACTGCATCAAACGATGTGACCTTGAACTCGCGGGCCTCGCGTCGTCTGCCTATGCATCAGGCATTTCGGCTCTTGTGGAAGACGAACAAGAGCTGGGCGCTGCATGCATCGACTTTGGCGGCGGGGCGACAGGGATATCGCTATTTATAAAGCGGCACATGATTTACGCTGACACTGTGCGCATGGGCGGTGAACACGTAACCTCCGACATTTCCATGGGTTTGCAGGTTCCCTCGGCGACCGCAGAGCGCATCAAAACATTTTACGGTGGGGTCGTCGCGACCGGCATGGATGACCGTGAGATGATCGATATCGGTGGGGATACAGGTGACTGGGAACATGATCGCCGCCAGGTCAGCCGCTCGGAACTGATCGGGATAATGCGCCCGCGTGTCGAGGAAATCCTCGAAGAAGTGCGTGCGCGGCTGGACGCGGCGGGCTTTGATCACCTGCCTTCACAATCCATCGTGCTTACAGGTGGCGGAAGCCAAATTCCGGGTCTTGATGGGCTCGCCTCTCGGATTCTAGGGCATCGCGTTCGTCTCGGGCGTCCGCTTCGCGTGCAGGGTCTGCCTCAGGCTGCAACCGGCCCCGCCTTTGCGAGCGCCGTGGGTCTCAGTCTCTTTGCCGCGCATCCGCAGGATGAATGGTGGGATTTCGAGCTGCCAGTGGACACGTATCCCGCGCGCTCTCTGAAAAGGGCTGTGCGTTGGTTTAGAGATAACTGGTAACACGAGATGTGCTCTCGTGCACAAGATCGAGTGAATTGTGGCAGAAATATGCCGATATAATGTGGCGAATTGGCATATTTTTGGTGACCTTCTTGCCACATGGCACTAGGATCGCGCGCAAGAGCTATGGTGATCCATAATAAGTAATGCGCCCGAAGGGCCCAAAGACAGGCGGAATTTGAACATGACCTTGAACCTCTCGATGCCCGGCCAAGAAGAGCTGAAGCCCCGTATCACCGTGTTCGGTGTCGGCGGGGCGGGCGGTAACGCAGTAGACAATATGATTGAAAAGGCGCTGGACGGCGTCGACTTCGTGATTGCGAACACCGATGCCCAGGCGCTGTCGGGCGCTTCGGCACCTTCGAAAATTCAGATGGGCATCAAAGTTACCGAGGGTCTGGGCGCAGGTGCGCGCCCTTCTGTCGGGTCCGCAGCCGCTGAAGAGAGCATCGAGCAGATCGTTGATCACCTCGCCGGCGCGCACATGTGTTTCATCACCGCCGGCATGGGCGGCGGCACTGGCACTGGCGCCGCGCCGATCATCGCGCAGGCCGCCCGTGAATTGGGTGTGCTTACGGTGGGTGTCGTAACCAAGCCTTTCCAGTTCGAGGGCGGCAAGCGTATGCGCCAGGCCGAGGAGGGCGTCGAAGCGCTTCAGAAGGTTGTCGACACGCTCATCATCATTCCGAACCAGAACCTGTTCCGCCTCGC
>JBCDKE010000084.1:0-12028 GCA_038747015.1 Pseudomonadota bacterium | reverse complement strand
TCGAGGGGCTTGTAACGCCACGTCGGCTACCAGAGCCGGGTTTTCGTGCAATAGCGCGCGAAATTGGTGCGCAGATGTGCAGAGATGGCGTCATCGGAAAGGTTTTCCTGCGAAACGACTGTAAGAATTCCTCACGGAAATAACCGATAGGGACAGAAAAAGGGCGGAATATTTTTCGAGGTAGGCTCTTTAACTCATTGGTGAGCAACAAAATCAGAGCGAACCATGGCTGCTGAGGCTCTCGCGACGGTGATTGTTACAAGTATCAAAGAAGAGATTTTGCAAACTTAGAGGGCTGTGCGTCCTTAGCCGGCACTTTGAGGCAGTGCGACTGACCCCTAATAACAGAAACAGCCCGCGGCGAGGGAGAGGCACCGCGGGCTGTCTGGTCTGCGTCCTGCGTTGGGAGGGTCGGTCCCGCGGACTGCGTGTCTGATGATCTGCATATGGGGCCCTTCGCGGGCGCTGCCAGCTTTCTTACAGAGACCTCACAGGCAGATGATCGATGTTACGCCGACAGTCTTTCGACGGCGTCGTTGGCGGCGGTAAGACTGGCTTCGGCGTCAACGGCCATGCGATCGGCAGCGACGAGTTCGACATCCGTGATGCCGATGAAGCCCATGATGTGGCGCATGTAGCGCAGCGCGTAGTCGATATCGGTATCGACGCCTGTGCCTCCGGAGGCTGCCACCAGGATCGCGCGCTTGCCTTCGAGGAGGCCCTTGGGACCGGCCTCGGAATAGGCGAAGGTCACGCCAGCCCGGCTGATCAGATCGATCCAGGCCTTCAGCGCCGCAGGGACGCTGAAGTTGTAGATCGGTACGCCGATAACCACGGTTTCGGCCTCTTTCAGTTCTGCAACCAGCGCGTCCGATAGAGCGAGCGTTTCTTTCTGCTCGGGGCTGCGATCGCCGGGGGCGGTGAAGTTCGCGCCGATCCATTCTTCGTTGAGCAGCGGCAGACCTTTGGCCAGATCGCGGGTGATGACCTTGTCCGCGCCGAGTTTCGCGATGACCTTGTTGGTCAGGTCGCGTGTAATCGACCCTTGCTGGCGTGCCGAAGCGTCGATGCGAAGAACTGTTTTAGCCATGATGAGGCTCCTTACGAGGGGAGGAAGTTTCGTTGATATCTGTAATTGACTATTGTACTCGCGCACGCAACGTGCGAAATTTACGATCCAATGTGAGAATTTGCACAGGATCACCGACATGGATAACTGGGATGAAGTGCGCACCGCTTTTCAGGTAGCGCGGTTGGGTACCGTCAGCGGTGCGGCGGAAGTTTTAGGCGTGCACCATGCCACAGTCATTCGCCATATCGATGCGCTCGAGACCAAGCTCGGCGTGAAGCTGTTTCAACGTCATGCGCGGGGCTACACCGCCACCGAGGCGGGAAATGATCTGCTGCAGGTGGCTCAGACCACCGACGACCAGTTCGCGCAGCTTTCCGGGCGTCTGAAGGGGCGGGGGTCATCGGTTACGGGTGAACTAGTTGTGACGTCGCTCGCGACATTCTCGCCTGTTTTGGCACCTGTCCTGGTGGGTTTCCGCGAGGAACACCCTGAACTAACGGTGCGCTATCTCACCGGCGACCGCCTTTTCCGGCTGGAGTATGGCGAGGCCCATGTGGCGATCCGCGCCGGTGCGGCACCCGATCAGCCCGACAATGTCGTGCAGCCATTCGGCCATCAGGCGCTCGCGCTCTATGCGTCCAAACGCTACGTCGAACGGAATGGCGTGCCCGAGAACGAAGCCGATTTCGTGAACCATTCCTTTGTGGGCCACGACGCAGAAACCCGCGCGCCATTTAACCTGTGGCTGCGCGAAGTCGTGCCGCTGGAAAACATCGTCTATCGGACGCTGGACAACCGCTCTATGCAAGATGGGGTCACGGCGGGCGCTGGAATTGGCTTTCTGCCGTGCAGCGTAGCTGAGAAGTTTGATGATCTCGTACAGATCGAACCGTCGCGCCCGGAGTGGTCCGCGCCGCTTTGGCTGGTGACCCACGTGGATCTGCATCGCACTGCCAAGGTGCAGAGCTTCCTAACTTACCTCAAACGGGCGGCGAAGGACTGGGAAGTGTGAGCGAAGCCGCACGCGGTCATGCGGCCATGCTGCTGTTTTCCGCTCTCGTGGCGGGATCCTTCGCGCTAGGCGTGCTGGCAGCTAATCTTTTGGATCCCGCGGCGCTCAACGCAGTGCGGTTTCTGATCGCAGCGGTGGTTATCGGGGTGCTAGGCTGGACCACTGGCGTACTGAGGCGCGAGGATGCTTTGGCACCATGGCGCTACCTGGTTTTGGGCGGTTTGTTTTCGGCATACTTTGTTTTGATGTTCGAGGGCTTGAAGACGGCCCCGGCGGTGTCGGCCGCTGCAGTGTTTACGCTGACCCCCGTTATGTCGGCCTTTGCAGGGTGGTTCTTGTTGCGGCAGATCACAACACGCTGGATGGCGCTTGCGCTGTCCGTTGGCGCGGTGGGCGCGCTTTGGGTGATCTTTCGCGCGGACCTATCGGCGTTTCTGGCCTTCGATATCGGGCGCGGCGAGGTCATCTATTTCTTCGGCTGCGTGGCTCACGCGATTTATACGCCCATGGTGGCCAAGCTGAACCGGGGCGAAAACCCTATCGCCTTCACCTTTGGCACGCTGGTGGCGGGGACGCTGATCCTGGGCACCTGGGGCGCGCCGGAAATCCTGGCAACGGACTGGGCCGCGTTGCCGGATATCGTGTGGGTCACGATCCTTTACACCGCCATTGCAGCCAGCGCAGCGACCTTTGTGCTGGTCCAGTATGCAGCCCTCAGGCTGCCCTCGGCCAAGGTCATGGCCTACACCTATCTGACACCCAGTTGGGTGATCCTCTGGCAGATCGCGCTGGTGGGCGAGGTGCCGACGCCTCTGGTTCTTGTGGGTGTAGCTCTCACAGCTGGGGCGCTCTTGATGCTGTTGCGCAATGAAGACCCGGCCTGACGCTTAGTCCTGCGCGCCCGGCAGCTCTTTCTCCAGAAACGCCTCGAACGCGTCGAGGTTCACCGCTTCGAACTGGCCAAAGCTCTGCATCCAGACAGAGGCATCGCGCAAGGCATCCGGTTCCAGCTTGCACCATTTCACACGGCCGCGTTTCTCCTGACTGATCAGCCCGGCGGATGTCAGCACGGTGAGGTGCTTGGAAATTGCGGCTAGCGACATCTCGAACGGTTCGGCGACGTCGGTGACGGCCATGTCGTCCTCGAGAAGCATCTGGAGGATTGCCCGCCGGGTAGGGTCCGCCAGAGCGGCAAAGACTGTGTCGAGGCTGGCCATACTTGGCCCTAGCGCGGCGGGCGGGCTTTATTCAAGCCCCCGCTGTTGCCGCTCCAGCGCGGTATGAAGCATTGTGATCAGCGGCGGGTGCTCCCAGTCACGCGTTATCCGCTTCGTCATCATGCGCTGCCTGACCGCGGCGTCGTCCGGCGATAGATCGAGATCACCGAAGAGCGGCGCACGGCTGGGCACGCGGGCGGTGAGCTTGGTACGTTGCAACAGGACATCGCCGGAATAGCGGTGGATCAGTCGAACTTGTTCGCCGCCATGGACGCCGAGCTCTGCCGGATCACCCGGAGGCAGGTAATAGCTTTCCAGCACGTGGGTGACGTCCCAGAGCGTGGCCGTCTGCACAGATACACAGAGTGGACGCACGCCATGTGGTGCGAGTTCGCGGTGGCATTTTGGCCCGTGGGTTGTCTTGCGATAGATTACGCCTGCGATCTGATCGCTGTCTGGCGCTTGGAAGCGCGGCAGAAAGATCGCGCGAAGCGGCCCATGGCGCAGAATCTCGACGCAGGTGGCTGTGCAGTCGGTCTTGGAGGCATGTCGCGGCGCAGTACGGTCCACGATGGCAAGAACGTCGGTTTCGGCAAACTCTGGTAGGCCGCCGCCGTCACCTTCGGCGATCTCAAGCAGCCTTGCTTGTTCTGCGGGCACATAGCCGACCGACCAAACGGCGAGCGGTGCGCAGGCGAGGGCAATGGCCCAAGGCCATGGCACCAGACGTGCGGCGAGCCAGGCCAGAGCACCGAGGGCCAGCACGGTGGGCAGTATCATCAGCAACCCCAGCAGGGGCAAACCAACGACAGAGTAATAGAGCGCGAGGGCAAGGCCCGAGAGCGCGTCAGAGAGATAGGCAGCCGCCAGGCATACCGCGCCCCCCAGCGCGATCACTGGCCATGCCGCGCGCGCCGTGGAGGCGGTACGGTACATGGCAATCATCATGGAAAGCGGTGTGACATGCGCTTCGGGCCAAAGAAGGGCGCGCCGGGGGTGTTCTTGGGGATTTTGGAGCGCAGATCGCCACATCTTCAACCAATCGGTTAAATTTGCAATTTGCGTTGGATTTTAGATGGGCGTGCGATGGGCTCTTAAATGCGGAATTATAAGTTAATAAAAACAGTGTGTTAGGGGGTTTCATTTGGCGCCATTAGGCTGATTGACTCACGCCCCCCCTCTGTTATCCATCCCGCGACACCCATCTGGGGGCACCGGTGAGCGACGACAACCGCATGAACGCGCTGGAAGAGCGGCTCAATGCCGCGAAATCTCGCGCCGAAGCCGAAAAACCCCGGGCGGACGAGCACTATTCCATGGCCAACGTGGCCTGGCGCATGGTGATCGAGCTGGTGGCGGGCATCGCCATCGGGTTTGGGATCGGGATCGGGCTGGATAGCCTTTTTGGCACCACGCCAATCTTCCTGGTTCTGTTCATATTGTTCGGCCTCGCGGCGGGCATCAACGTGATGATGCGCACTGCAAAAGAGGTTCAGGAGAAACACGCAGCGCAAGCTGCAGAGGAGAACGCAGATGGCTGATGCGCCAGAGGGTGGCGGGCTTTCAATCAAGCCCATGGATCAGTTCGAGATTAAGGCGCTGTTTGGCGGCTCGGATATCGGTCTGTTCACCATCACTAACGCAACGCTTTGGATGTTCCTGGCGGTTGTGGCGATTGTGCTGCTCTTCGTGGTGGGAACGCGCGGTCGCGCCATCGTCCCATCGCGCATCCAGTCGGTAGGCGAGGTCTTCTACGGCTTTGTCTACAACATGGTCGTCGACGTGGCTGGCAAGGACGCGGTCAAGTTCTTCCCCTACATCATGACGCTCTTCTGCTTCATCTTCTTTGCGAACTTCCTGGGTCTTCTGCCCATGAGCTTTACGACGACGTCGCACATCGCGGTGACGGCAGTTCTGGCCATTGCAGTGTTCCTGACAGTGACGATCATCGGGTTCGTCAAGAACGGCGCGGGCTTCCTGAGCCTGTTCTGGGTCTCGTCAGCACCGCTGGCGCTGCGCCCGATCCTGGCCGTCATCGAGCTGATCTCGTACTTCGTGCGCCCCGTTAGCCACTCCATTCGTTTGGCAGGTAACATGATGGCAGGCCACGCGGTTCTGAAAGTGTTCGCGGGCTTTGCGGCGGCGAGCATTCTGATTACCCCCGTATCGATCCTGGCCGTGGCCGCGATCTACGGTCTCGAAGTGTTGGTGTCGGCCATTCAGGCCTACGTCTTCACCATCCTCACTTGCGTGTATCTCAAAGACGCACTGCACCCGCATCACTAACTTACAAGGTTTGGCGCGCGAGGCGCGCCGTACGGAACTTCCAAGCTCAAGGAGATAAGGTCATGGAAGGCGATATCGCACAAATGGGTCAATTCATCGGCGCAGGCCTGGCAGCTATCGGCTCTGGTGCCGCAGCTATCGGTGTGGGCCACGTGGCTGGCAACTTCCTCGCCGGCGCCCTTCGCAACCCGTCCGCCGCTGGTGGCCAGACGGCAACGCTCTTCATCGGCATCGCATTCGCAGAAGCGCTGGGCATCTTTGCCTTCCTCGTCGCTCTGCTGCTGATGTTTGCTGTCTAATCCACGTTCCTTTGAGCTGCCCCGGTGCGCCCAAGCGCCGGGGCGCCCTCATGGACTAGGAGGACAGCATGGCTGATGCACCAGCAGCGGTAGAAGGCGCCAAAGCCGCGCCGGGCATGCCGCAACTCGACTTTTCGACCTTCCCGAACCAGATTTTCTGGCTCGTGGTGACTTTGGTCGTGATTTACTTCGTGCTCTCCCGCGTGGCGCTGCCGCGGATCGGGGGTGTTCTGGCTGAGCGTTCAGGGACGATAACCAACGACCTGGCCGCCGCCGAAGAGCTAAAGAACCGCGCAGCAGACGCCGAAGCGGCCTATGAAAAGGCCCTCGCCGACGCCCGTGCCGAAGCGCAGAAGATCGCCGCCAAGACCAAGGCCGAGATCCAAGCGCAGCTCGACAAAGAGCTTGAGAAAGCCGACGCGGAAATCTCCGCCCGTGCTGCCGAAAGCGAGGCCGCGATCGCAGAGATCCGCGACAGCGCCGTGCAGAGTGTCAAGGATGTGGCCAAGGACACCGCGAAGGAGATCGTGGGCGCCCTGGGTGGCAAAGCGGATGCAAAATCGGTGACCGCAGCGGTAACCGCGCGGATGAAAGGGTAGAGCTATGAAACGTATCGTTCTCGCCCTCTCGCTCGCAGCCGTTGCCGGCCCCGCCGCGGCCGCCTCTAAGAACCCGTTCTCGGCCGAGTTCTACTCGCTCGCAAACACGGATTTCGTCGTTACGCTGGCGTTCCTGCTGTTTGTTGGCGTGCTCTGGTACTTTGGTGTGCCAAAGCTCTTGACCAAGGCGCTGGACGACCGCGCTGACGGCATTAAGTCGGAACTGGAAGAGGCCCGCGCGTTGCGCGAAGAGGCCCAGGCCCTGCTGGCGACCTATGAGCGCAAGCAAAAGGACGTCCAGACCCAGGCTGACGCGATTGTCGCAACTGCCAAGGCTGACGCTGAAGCCGCCGCAGAACAGGCCAAGGCCGACATCGCGAAATCCGTGGAACGTCGTCTAGCAGCCGCTGGCGAACAGATCGCCTCTGCAGAAGCCGCGGCGATCAAGGAAGTCCGCGATCAGGCCGTCACAGTAGCCGTAGGCGCCGCCGCTGACGTGCTGACCAAGGGCATGACCGCTGCGGAGGCCAACAAGCTGATAGATGCGGGCATCGCAGAGGTTGAAACCAAGCTTCACTAAGCTTTACGGCACCAAGTTTTGGGCCCTTCCCGGGAAGCCGGGGAGGGCCTTTTCTTTTGGGCGGGCACCTGTTGGGGGCGCGGCCCCCGGCTGCGCCTCCCCCGGAGTTATTTTGGAAAGATGAAGGGGGTCAGCGGCTCCGTTCGTGGTCGAGGCGCTGTTGTGCGATGGCCTCGTTGCGGAGCGCGAGGCGGTGGTCGCGCAGGCAGCTTTCGACATAGGCGAGATGGTCTTCTACGGCCTGGCGCGCCTTGGGTCCGTCGCGGGCCTGGAGGGCGTCGTTGATCGCTGAGTGCTGCGCGAGGAGATTGTCGCGCGTGGTACGCTGTTTGAACATGATCTGGCGGTTGTAGAACACGCCTTCTTTGAGCAGCGCGAACATCGACCGCATCATATGGAGCATGATCGTGTTGTGCGAGGCCTCGATAATGGCGAGATGAAACTCGGCGTCGAGGGCGGATTCCGTGTCGCCGGAGCGCTTCTGGTGCGCTTCTTCCATTTTGTCCATCACGGCCTGGATCACAGCGAGATCGGTGTTTGAGGCGAGGCGGGCGGCGCGTTCGGCGGCCATGCCTTCGAGGTCGCGCCGGAAAGCGAGATAGTCGAAGACGGCCTCGTCGTGGGCGCTGAAAAGGCGGATCAGGGAGGGCGAGAAGGCGTTGCCTGTGACGTCGCTCACATAGATGCCAGAGCCTGCGCGGCTTTCCACCAGACCGTTGTTTTGAAGGGTCGCGAGCGCGTCGCGGAGTGAAGGGCGGGAGACGCCGAGGCGTTCGGCCAGGTCGCGTTCAGCGGGGAGCCTTTCGCCGGGGCGCAACACGCCTCGGAGGATCAAGAGCTCGATTTGTGCCACGACGGCGGAGGCGAGCTTTTCAGTTTCGATCTTTTGAAAGGGCATCGGGCCTTTGGTGAGTTGGGCAGGTTCGGCGAGCCTAGCGCCAAACCTGCCCGGAACTCAATTACGCGGTGGGCGAAATTACGATGTCCACGCGGCGATTTTGTTGACGACCCTCGGGCGTCAGGTTCGAGTCGATGGGATCGTTCTCGCCGCGGCCGAAGGCGCGGACGCGGGAGCTAGGAACGCCGTTGGCCAGAAGGATTCCTGCGACACCTTCGGCACGGCGTTGCGACAGGTTCTGGTTGTACTCGGCCGTGCCAGTGTTGTCGGTGTGGCCGACAATCGTCACGGTGCTGTCCGGATAGCGCTGGAGGCTGTCGGCCAGCGAAACGAGGTCGCCCTGGAGATCGGGGCGCAGGTCGGCGCTGTCGACGTCAAAGAGGATATCCTGAGGCATGCGCACCGTCAGCTCGTTGCCGTCGCGGATGATCTGGACGTCAGAGCCGAGCTGGGCGCGGAGCTCTGCCTCCTGCTTGTCGACCTGCTGGCCGATCAGCGCGCCGGCGCCGGCGCCGAGGGCTGCGCCGATGACGGCGTCCTTGGCTTCGCCGTCGCGAGCAAGGCCTATGATGCCGCCGGCAACGGCGCCGGCAATAGCGCCCTGCTGGGTGCGATTTTGGTCGGGTGCATTCGGATCGAAAGTCTCAGGATTGGTGCAGGCACCGAGGACCACAAGCGCGGCTGCGCCAAGAAACATGGGGGTTTTTGTCATTTCTACTGCTCTCATTACCAAAGCGGGCGGGCATGGGTGCCCGTGCTGCGCCGATATGGCCCGATACCGCCTTGATATCCAATAGCAGGCTTTGTGTTGCCTGTCTCAGGCGGCGGACGGGCGGCTTTCCGCTTGGGCGGCTTCGTAGGCGAGAATCGCGCGCTTGATGGGGAGGCCCCAGTGGTAGCCGCCGAGGCCGCCGGATTTGCGCAACGCGCGGTGGCAGGGGATGATGTAGCTGATCGGATTGCGGCCTACGGCGGTGCCGACGGCGCGGGTGGCTTTGGGCGATCCGACGGCCTGGGCAAGCTCGCTATAGGTGGTCACCTGACCCGACGGGATCCGCATCAGCGCCTCCCAGACCTTGATCTGCATGGGCCGCCCGATGAGGAAGAGACGCATCTCTCCACCGCCGAAAGCGGCGTCCATGTCAGGGCGTAAAACCTCTGCGTTTTCAATGTATTGCGCGTCTGGCCACCGGCCTCGCATATCGGCCATGGAGACCTCGCGACCGAACTCCTCGGTAAAGGCTAAACCGCACAGGCCGCGTTCGGTGCCCATGGCGAGCGCGTCGCCAAAGGGCGTGTCGAACCAGCCCCAATAGATCTCGTTGCCAGAGCCGCCTCGGGCGAAATCGCCGGGGCTCATGGCCTCCCACCGGATAAAGAGATCGTGGAGCCGCGAGGAGCCCGACAGCCCCACCGCGTGGGCGGTATCGAGCGTGGTAAAATGATTTTTCAGCAGGCTTTTGGCATGGCCAAGTGTTAGATATTGCTGAAACTTTTTCGGCGAAACCCCGGCCCATGCCGTGAAGGTACGCTGAAAATGCGCGGGGCTGAGACCCGCCTCAGCCGCCAGATCGTCGAGCGATATCGGCGCCTCGGACGCATCTATCGCCTCGATGGCGCGGCCGATGATGTGGTAGTGATAGCCTGTGTCTTCGCTCGTCATGGCAGCGTCTCCTTTGACCCGGAGACTAGGCACCCGCCTGTCCGCGCGCGACCCGTTTCTTGACGAAAAGTGACCTGCGCGGGCGGAGCGTTCACAATCGGCCCCGAGCAGAATTTCACTCGAAAAAGACCATGCCAGATTCCGTATGGAACCTGTACAGAACCTGTATGGCTGCGGATACGCACATGAATCGGCCAAATTTGGTTAATTTGTGCGCGCCGATCGAAAGAATATTTTTGCCGATCTTCCGCACGCCCCTTGCCGAGCACCAAACCCGCCGCGCAGACTGATGCCGAACGCACCAAAGGTGAGCCCCCCGATGACCGATGTGACCTATCATGAAATGAGTGTCGAAGAGCTGGGCGAGGTTCTGAGCTGGGCGGCGGCGGAAGGCTGGAACCCGGGTCTCGATGATGCGTCTGCCTTCCACACGGCGGACCGGGCCGGGTTCTTTATGGCGCGCCGGGATGGTGATCCGGTGGCGGCGATCTCGGTCGTGAACCACGATGCCGAGAACGCATTTCTAGGTCTCTATATCTGTCGGCCTGAATGGCGGGGCAAAGGGATCGGCTATGCGTTGTGGAACCACGCGCTGACCCATGCCGGGGAGCGATCTGTGGGGCTGGACGGTGTGCCGGAGCAGGAAGCCAATTACGCGATCTCGGGCTTTGTCCGAACCGGGCGGAGCCTGCGCCATGAAGGGCGCTGGCCTGCTGGGCATTCGGGCCGGGTGCGCGCCGCGAAGGTCGAGGACGGGGAGGCGCTGATCGCGCTCGATACGGCGGCCAATGGATTTGCGCGGCCCGAGTTCATGACAACCTGGATCGATGGCGCGCCGGGGAGCCGTGAGACGCGGGTTCTGGAGCATGTGGGCGAGGTCGCGGGGTTCGCGACGTGGCGGGCCTGTGGTGAGGGCACCAAGATCGGCCCCATCGTGGCGCCGACGCGCGACGACGCGCTGGAGCTGATCGCGGATATCGCCGAGCTGCGCCCGGACGGGAAGCTGATCGTGGATGTGCCGGAGGCCAATGAGGCGCTCTGCCGGGCGCTGGAGGGCGCGGGTTTCGAGATGAGCTTTGCCACGGCGCGGATGTATCGCGGGGCGGTGCCGGAGGTGGGCCCCGGGTTGCAGGCCATCGCCACCATGGAGCTGGGATGATGATTGCGAATCTTTTCGAGGGTATTCCTGCCGAGCTGCCGGAAGAGCTATTTACCCCGCTCCTCACCCAAGGGGGGGTGAAGCTGGAGCGGATCGTATCGCGCGGGCATGTGACGCCGGAGGGCGAGTGGTTCGATCAGGAGGATGGCGAGTGGGTCGCCGTGTTGAAGGGCGAAGCGCGGCTCGAGATTGAGGGGCGCGAAGACGTGTCCCTAGGGCCGGGCGATCATCTCTTTCTGCCGGCCCATCGCCGCCACCGCGTGGCGTGGACGGATCCGGATCAGGAGACGGTGTGGATCGCTCTTTTCGTGCCGTCAGAGGCGAGTGCCTGAGGCGGCTTTTGCTGGAACCTTGGGGCCCAAGGGTTAGGTTGCGGGACACGCAGCAACCTGACCGGACGCAACGATGGCAAAGCAGCTCAACTACCCCACCATGCGGGCAATTTTCGAACGGTTTCAGGAGAGCGAGCCGGAGCCAAAGGGCGAGCTGAACCATGTGAATGCCTACACGCTGGTGGTGGCGGTGGCGCTGAGCGCGCAGGCGACGGACAAGGGCGTGAACAAGGCCACCGAGAAGCTGTTTCAGATTGCTGATACGCCCGAAAAGATGCTCGCACTGGGCGAAGAGGGCGTGATCGAGCATATCAAGACGATCGGGCTCTATCGCAACAAGGCCAAGAACGTCATTAAGCTAAGCCGTATCCTGGTCGAGGAGTATGGCGGCGAGGTGCCGAATTCGCGCGCGGCGCTCGAGAGCCTGCCCGGCGTGGGGCGCAAGACCGCCAATGTGGTGCTGAACATGTGGTGGGGTTTTCCCAGCCAGGCGGTGGACACGCATATCTTTCGTGTCGGCAACCGCACCGGGATTTGCCCGGGAAAGGACGTGGTGGCCGTGGAACGGGCCATTGAGGACAATGTTCCGGTTGATTTTCAGCAGCACGCGCATCATTGGCTGATCCTGCACGGGCGGTATATCTGCACGGCGCGCAAACCCAAATGCGAGGTTTGCATCATATCGGATCTGGTCGGCTGTGAAGGAGCCTGCGCGTGAGCAAAACCTATGACGTAGTGGGGATGGGCAATGCCGTCTCTGATGTGATCTCCCATGCTTCGGACACGTTCCTGGATCACATGGGGATCGAGAAGGGCATCATGCAGCTGGTGGAGCAGGAGCGGGCGCAGGTCCTTTACGCTGCCATGGGCGACCGGACAGAGACGCCGGGCGGATCGGTGGCGAACACGAT